>CAKQZO010000051.1 GCA_934293835.1 uncultured Lacticaseibacillus sp.
ATCCTGATGCCAAGGGGAATCTACGCCAAGCCAATACCGCGGTGTTATCGTTGACCGGCACCCGCGACGGGGTCTTGAACCGCCAGCAATGGCAAAAGGCGAAGCAGTACCTGCCTAAGACGACCCAGTTTGATCAGTTGGCCGGAGGCAACCACGCCGGCTTCGGAAGCTATGGCCCTCAGCGTGGGGATCGTCAGGCCATGGTCAGCAACGCCCGCCAGCAGCGCTGGGTCGCTGGCAAGTTGATTGCGTGGCTGCGGCAGTGAAGATGAACGGGTCCAGAAGCGCAAGCAAAGTTGCGCTTTTTTTATGGCGGCTGAGCGAATTGCCCTCAAAAGCGGTATAATCATGGTAACGTTAACATCATTGGAAGAAGGCTTTACCATGGAGAAAAAATATGCTGGCGATCCGTTGGACATTATCCACACGGTGGGCTTGGAAACCGTGCGCCCGGTCGTGCGGGTGGCGTTGACCTTCGCGAAACCGTTGGCCTTGGCCCGCCTCAAACAGGCGGTCGCCGCGGTGGTTGAAGTTGTGCCAGAGTTAGGCTGTCGGTATGTGCTGGCTGATAATAGTTATGTGCCGGTGGCCGGCGAGATCGTAGTGACCGACGTGGCGGAACCAGACGTCGACGCGGCGGCTTGGGATCTGACCAAGGCGCCTCAGTTGCGGATCTATTGGCAATCGCCGACGGCTTTGATCGTGTATGTCAGCCATGTGTTCAGCGATGGGGCCGGGGCCAAGGCGTTGTTGGCGCTGCTGGCCCAGGCTTATCGGGAGAAGACGCTGGCCGGCGAAACGAACTCGACGGATAGTGCTTGGCTGCAGGCGCTGGTGGCCAAGCATCAGGCGGGGCAGTCCGGCAGTGACCATCCGGCTAAGGAGTTGTTGCTACCGCAGCTGGCCGATCATAAGAATCAGACCTATCGTGTCGGCCGCCTGAGCCTCTCGCAGGCGGGGACGTCGCAGTTGCTCAAGGCCACGCATCTTGCCGGCGTGACCGTCAACGATGTGGTGATGAGCGCCTTTGGCCGGGCCGTGCAGCGGTTTACCGATGTGGAGACGATCGCCTTGCCGTGCCCGACGGATATGCGCAAGTTTGCGCCGGATACGCAACGCCGCATCGCGAACTTCACGTCGCGGTATAACTTCGCCGTCGAGGCCCCGATGACCATGCCATTTGCGGCCTTGGTGCGCGCCGTGCACACTGCGATGGCGGCCAACAAGGCCAAGCGGCAATGCTTCGACTCGATTCAAGACCTGCTGATGCAGGTGCAGGATAAGCCGATCGCTGAGTTGCAAAAAATCGTTGCGGCCAATTACCACATGCGCGCGATTTCCTACACCAACTTCGGGGTGCTGACAACCGAACAGCTTGATTTCGGGGTGCCACTTGAAGAAGTCGTGATGACCGGCGGTTTCCGGCGCGCGCCATCGTTCCAGACGGCGATGGCGACTTACGACGGGCGGCTGACCATGGCGTTTAACATGATCGGCTCAGACGCCGAGTATCGCTTCGGCATGGGGTTGTTGGCGATGCAACACGATCTGATCAGAGATTTCACCTTAGGCGTGATGCAAGCGGCGCAGGCCTAGAACAAATATGGAACTGGGACGACCCGTCTCGGTTCTATTTTTTTGCTTATTTTTAATCAATAAAAGTCATCTTTTCGCCACAGTTTGCCCGTCAAATCCCACCGAATTGACCACGTTTGCACGCTACATTCTAATCATGCGATTAGGATAGAAGGATTTTTATGAACTTTATCAGACGCGCGTGGCTGAACTTGCTTGCCAAAAAAGGCCGCAGCGCATTATTGATCTAGCCTGTCAGCTAAGCAAACCCAGGAATTTATTCCTGGGAAGAATTAGCGTTTAGACAGGTTGATTTTTGTTATTTAAAGTTGCATTACGAACGTGTGTTTGCTATAATGAGATTATCAAATCTGAGGAGAATTCATTATGGATGAACTCTGGGTTAAGGAAAGACGCAGCCGTTCTCAAACGTTTGCGTTCACCGGAAAATTGAAAGTCACGCTCTCTTACATTCAAAACCGCCAGCACCAGCGGCGGGAAGCCGACGATGCCGAAGCTGACCACGAGTCCGGTCAGCCTGAGCACGGCCAAGAAGATCGCCAAGCTCAACGGCGTGTCCAGCTACTCGGCCACTGTGTCGACGAGCGCCAACGCCAAAGGCTTCGACGCGATCGAGACCTCGAGTGCCAGCCAAGGCTCCGGCGGCCAGCAACAGCGCGTCGCTATCGCCCGGACGATGGTCTGTGATGCGCCGCTGGTCGTCGCCGACGAGCCCACCGGCAACCTCGACGAGGAGAACACCGACGCGGTGATCGCCCTGTTCCAGCAGATCGCCCATGAACAAAACAAGTGTGTGATCATCGTCACCCATGAGCCCGATGTCGCCGCGCAGTGCGATGCCACCATTCGCCTGGAACACAAGCAATTCACCTGGGAGAAAAAGCCTGTTTAAGGATACAAGACACCCGCGTCTATCGTGAGACGCGGGTGTTTTGTATCCTTTAGTCAGTGTAGATTTCTTTGGCTAAGGCGAAGGCCGACCAGACTTTCGGCCAGCCGGCGTAGAAGCTCAGATGCGTAATCAAGGCCACCATCTCGGTTTTGGTCACGCCGTTGGTTTTGGCGATCGCCATGTGGGATTTGAGTTGCGGGAACAGCCCTTGGGCCATCAGTGCCGAGCAAGTGATCAGGCTGCGATCGTGAGCGGAAAGCTCGTCTTCTTTGGCCCAGACTTCGCCGAACAAGACGTCGTCGTTCAACGCGGCGAATTGGGGCGCGAAATCACCAAGGTTGTCGCGGCCGGCAGTTTGTTTTTTGGGCATGATTAATCCTCCAATGCGGCGTAGTCTGCGTCGCTGACGGCTTCGAGCCACTCTGGGGTGCCGGCGGTGATGGCGATGTGGCTGAACCAGCTATCCTTGGTCGCACCGTGCCAGTGCTTGACCCCGTCGTGGGTGACCACGGCGTCGCCGGGATGGAGCTTGCGCGCCGGCTGGCCGGCTTCTTGGTACCAGCCTTCGCCTTCGGTGACCAAGAGCAGCTGGTAACCATCGTGGTGAATGTGCCAGTGGTTGCGGCAACCCGGCTCGAAGGTGACGTTGCCGACCCCGACGTTGATGGCCGGGTCGGAGACGAGACTGTTCAGATAGCTGGTGCCGGTGAAGAATTGTGCGTAGGCGACGTTTTCGCCGCCTTGTGGGAAAATGCTCATCATACGCCTCCTTATTGGGTGACAATTAGGTAAGACTTGATGGCCTTGCGCTGATCCATGGCCTCGTATGCGGCTTGGATGTCGTCGAGCGCGAAGGTCTGGGTGAAGACCTTGCCAGGGTTGATGGTGCCTTGAAGCACGGCATCAAGCAGGCGCTTTTTGTCGTAGGTCGTGACCGAGGTCGGACCGCCGGCGAGCTTGGTGTTGCGGTAAAACAGCGGGGTCAGGTCCATCTTAGCATCGTGAGGGACGCCGACGCGCCCGACCGTTGCGCCAGGGCGGCCGATTTGCACCGCAGTGGTGACCGCTTGCGTCGTGCCGACACACTCGAGCACCGCGTCGGCCCCAACGCCTTGAGTCAAGGCCATCACGCGGGCGACTCCGTCATCGCCGCGTTCTTCAACGATATCGGTGGCTCCGAATTCCAAGGCGAGCTGCTGGCGGTCTGCGTGCCGGCTCATCATGATGATGCGCTTGGCGCCGAGCATCTGTGCGGCGATGACCCCACACAAGCCGACCGCGCCGTCACCAACGATCGCAACGGTATCGCCGGCCTGGACGTTGGCCGTGTACGCGGCGTGGTAGCCGGTGGCCATCACGTCGGCTAAGGCGAGCAGGGACTTGAGCATCGCTTCGCTGTAATCTTCCGGCTTGCCAGGCACCTTGATCAGCGCCCATTCGCCGTGCTGGTAGCGCATGTATTCGGCCTGCGCGCCGTTGCTGAAGTTGTCGGTGTGGTTGAGACAGCCGCCTTCATAACCGGCACGGCAAGCCGCACAGTGACCGCAACCGTGGGTGAACGGCGCGATCACGAAGTCGCCTGGCACCAGGGTCGTGATCGCTGGGCCGACGGCGTCCACCACGCCGATGGCTTCATGGCCACTGTTTTGGGAATGTTCGGCCTTATCATCTTGGCCGCGGAAGCCCCAGAGGTCGGAGCCGCAGACACAGGCGCGCAAGACGTGGATGATCACGTCGTCAGGCGCTTGGATGCTTGGCTTGGCGACTTCTTCGATGGCCACTTGGCCGGGTTGGATAAAAATCGTATCTTTCATTAGCATGTCCTCCATTAGTTGTTTGGTTTTTGCTGTGCTTCGGCGAGCGGGCGCAGCTTGCCGTGATAGCCTTCGACATGGGTGTCGTAGTTGGCGATCTTGGCTTGGATCTTGTCGTAGGTCGCCTGCACGTCGTCGAGCTTGGCCTTGATCGTCGCCAGCTGCTCGTTCAACAGGTCCTTGCGTGCCTGCACCGTGCGCTTGCCTTGCCGGAACAAGTCGATGTATTCGATCAGATACTCGACGCTGACCCCAGCGTCGCGCATGCACTGGGCGAACTCGATCCACTCGATGTCTTCTTGATCGTAGTCGCGATAGCCGGCCTCATCGCGGTTGACCGGCGGAATCGCCCCGACACGCTCCCAATAGCGGAGCGTCTCTGGGGCGATGTGTAGTTGTTCGGTGACTGCTTTGATCTTCATGCTGCACCTCCTCAATTGGCTTCATCATAAACCTTATAGTCCACTATAAGGCAAGGGTAAAATAAAAAAATGTGGTAGCTGACATTTGACAAGCTGCTCTGGGTAAGGTAGGTTAGGCCAAAAAACACCAGAAAAGAGGAATCAACATGCCAAAAGTGTATTTCCTTTGTACCGGCAATTCCTGTCGCAGTCAGATGGCGGAAGGGTTTGCCCGTCAACTCCTGCCAAAGTGGACGGTGGCGAGTGCGGGCATCGAGGCGCACGGCCTCAATCCGCAGGCGGTCGCGGTGATGGCTGAGGTCGGCATCGATATCTCGATGCAACGCTCTAAGCGGATCGACCCTGATTTTCTCAATCACGCCGACCTGGTTGTGACGCTGTGCGGGGATGCCGAGGAACGTTGTCCCATCACCCCGCCGAGCGTCACGCGCCTGCATTGGCCGCTGCCCGATCCCGCCCAGGCACAAGGGAGTTCGGCCGAGCGGCTGGCGGTTTTCCGTCAGGTACGCGACGAGATCCGCCGGCGGGTGCAGGAGCTTGAGGTAATCAAATAGGCACCACGCTCACTGGCTGGTGAGCGTGGTGCCTATTATTTCTATCTTGTAACTACCCGCCATGAATCGGGGATGGTGAGCACCTGACGCGTCGCCACGCGCCTGTTTTGGAGGCCGGAGCCGGCGAACATGATCGCGGCCAACGCGTTATCAAATTTCAGCACCGTGGTGTGCGTGGTCAAGGTGGCCTTGGTGGCCGGTGTGCGCTTGAGGGTCACGGTCGTTGTCAGCCCGGGTTTGAACGTGCGGGCCTGGCCAGTTGCCAAGCGCACGCGATAGGCGGCTTCATGCTTGCCGATCGGGCTGACGGTGACCTGCTTGCCGCTTAAAGCGGTGGTTTGGGCCGTCGTGTGGTTGTGCATCCCCACATGCCACAAGTCGTTGGCGGCCAGCGCCAACACCGAGACGACGATGACCGCGCCGGTGGCCAAGCTACCGATCGTGCGCGCACGGCTGGGCCGGTCTAAGACGCGGTGATAGAAAAAGCCCAAGGCAGCGAGCACAAATATGAAGAGAATCATGCGTGCACCTCCCGATCATCGATCGCGTCGCGCTTGAGGCGCAGGCTCAATAAGAAGCCTAAGACGCAAAGCAGCAGGGAGACGACGAAGGCGGCGCGGTAGCCGGCCACGGTGGCCGCCTGCATCTGACGGGCAAAGGCGACAGGGGCGGCGGCCTTCAAGGCGGCGTGTGGCGTCTGGCCCGCGGTGACAGCGGCGAGCACCGAAACCATAATCGCGGTGCCGATGGACGCGGCGATCTGGCGAATCGTGTTGTTGACGGCGGTGCCGTGGGTGATCAGCGTGTGGGGCAAGGCGTTCATCCCGGCGGTGGTCACCGGCATCGTGACCATCGTGATGCCAAACATCCGCACGGTGTACAGCACCGTCACGAACAATAGCGGGGAATCCGCGGTCAGGGTGATCAGCGGAAACGTGCCGCAAAGCAACAGGAACAACCCGGTCGTCGCCAGCCTTTTGGCCCCGATCCGGTCGAAGATGCGGCCGGTGATCGGGCTCATAATGCCCATCATGATCGCGCCGGGAAACAAGAGTAACCCGGAGTGAAAGGCGGACTCGCCGCGGATGGTCTGGATGTACATCGGCAAGACCATCTCCACACCGACCATCGACATGAACGCGACCGCGGTCAAGATCGTCGATAGCGTGAACGTGGGATTTTTGAACACGCGTAACTCGAGTAGCGGGTTGGTCATGTGCAGCTGGCGGTGGCAGAACAAGCCGACGACGATGATGCCGACCGCCAAGAAGCCCAAGACCAGTGGATCACCCCAGCCGCGGGTGCCGACTTCAGAGAAGCCGTACAGCAGTGAGCCGAAGCCGATGGTCGATTCAACAACAGAGAGGCTGTCGATCTTGGGGTTCGAGGTCTCGAGCAACTTGTGCATCGAGAAGCTGGCCAAAATGATTACGAAGGCGACTACCGGCAACAGCATCGAAAACAGCGTGCGCCAAGAGTGGTGCAGAAGCACCCAGCCGGACAGCGTCGGCCCGATCGCCGGCGCCAGTCCGATCACGATGCCGGCCAGGCCCATCGCGCTACCGCGGCGCTTAGGCGGGAAGATGGCGTACATGACGTTTTGAAACGTCGGCGCCGACATGCCAACGCCGATGGCCTGAATCAGCCGGCCGGCCAACAGCGCCGGAAAGCTCCAGGCGAAGCGTGACAGCACGGTACCGGCAAAGAAAATCGACATGGCGGTGATGTATAAGTGCTTGACGTTGAATTTGCTCAGCAGCCAGGCCGAAACGGGAATCATGATGCCCATCACCAGCATAAAGCCGGTCGTCAACCACTGCACCGAGCTGGCGGAAATGTGAAAACTGGCCATCAAGGTAGGGAAGGCGGTGGTCAGGATCGTTTGGGTAATGAAGGTGGTGAAGGTGCCAACGAGCATCGTTGCCACGACCAAGTTGCGATGGTACGGGCGGCCGTTGACGTCTAATGGCGTGTCCAAGAGGGAGTCGCTTCCTTTCTGTTAATAAGTCAACTCATTATTCTAGCACTGATTAATTATCTGCGCATGCAAAAAACTTCGCCGCCTGATTCATAAGCCGAATCGGGCGGCGAAGGCGTTAGGAATTTAGTTGTTGTCGTCGTCTTCTGGATCTGCTGGAACGATCTCAGGGCCGACGGTCACTTCAAACCAGTTGGCGAAACCGCGCGAGAAGTCGGTCACGGTGAAGGTATAGCGATCGATGGTCACGGTATCGTGGAGCTTCAGGTTCGGATGCTCTTCGGTGAGGAAGCCGGCGATCGTCACGATGTCGGACTCTTGGAAGGCCTTGAGCTTGGTGCGGAAGAACCGTTCAAAATCATACAGCGTGGTTTTCCCACTGACCCTGAAGATGTCTGGCTTATCGGTTTTGAAGATGTATTCGTCGGAGACATCATCGATTTCGTCTTTGACGGTGCCGAAGAGTTCTTCGTAGATGTCTTTATCCGTGACGATCCCACTGGTGCCGCCGTATTCGTCGACAACGACGACGATCGGGGTCTGTTTGCGGATCATCTGTTGCAAGATGCTGTGGATCGGCATCCCTTCAGGTACGGTGACGATCGTGCGCAAGATCTTGGAGACGCGCACCGAGTCGTCGACGCGCGCTTGGCGCACCAGGTCATAGATGTAGACGTAGCCCAAGATCTTGTCCTTGTCGCCGTCTGCGACGACTGGAAAACGCGAATAGCCTTCGGTCAAGTAGTCTTTGATGACTTCCTTGACGGTGGTTTCGATGTCGATGACGACCAGGCTGGTACGATCGACCATGACGTCGCGCGCTTCCTTGTCGTTGAGGTCGAAGGCACGCTGCATGTAGGTCACGTCATTTTGGTCCATCTCACCGGTGTCGACCGCGGCTTTAGACAGGCTGAGAATCTCGGCTTGCGTGAAGACCTCGTTGCCTTCGTCGGCAGGTTTCATCCCCAGCAGACGCACGATCCCGGTGGCGGAGACGTTCAGCAACCAGACGAAAGGATAAAAGACGATGTGGAAGTAGTGCAGCGGGGTGACGACAAACATCAGCGACTTGATCGGCAGATCGATCGCGACGTTTTTCGGGACGATTTCCGTGAGCACCACTTCGAGGTAGGTCAAGATCAAGACCCCGGCGATCGCTCCGACCATGTGCAGACTGCCATTCGGCAACTGCAGGTGGGTGAGGTTCAGGAGGTCTAAGAGCAAGAACTCAACCGTTTCTTCCCCGATCCACCCAAGAATGATTCCGGCGACGGAAACGCCGACTTGCGTGGTTGACAGGTATTCATTCAGATTGTGGACCATTTTCAGCGCGCGGCGCAACTTTTTACGGTTGCCTTCGCCTGCTTCCAACAGTTCCTCTATCGCACTCGGTCGGCTTTGTACCAACGCAAATTCACTGGCAACAAAAAATGCCGCGAATAAGAAGGTGACGACCATCACCAGCAGGTTAGAGGCGACTTGGCCACTGTCCATTCAAACATTCCCCATTTCATCTCGATAATTAAACTCTATTCTACCACAGCTGACAGAGATGTACATGCACCGTCATGGGGGAAAACGGCGCGGTGGTTCCGCTAAAACCGGTAAGTGTGCTATGCTTAACGAAAAACGGGCGGAGGATTTTTCATGAATCAGATTCAGATGTTTCGCGCGACCATGGCGGCGTTCAAAGAAAAGCCTGAATGGCCCAAAAGCACGCTGTTGACGGCCCCGCTGGCCGCCACGGCCCCGCTTAGCCGGCGCGTGGCCCCGTGGCGGGTGATCAACGCGGATGTGTTTGCGGTGATGAGCGAAGAAGCGACCCAGGTCGGGGTCATGAATTTTGCCAGTCCGACCAATCCCGGCGGCGGGGTCGAGTTCGGCGCCCACGCCCAAGAGGAGTCGATCGCCAAGGGCACTTACCTGATGCCGGCGCTGCGGCAATTCGAAACCAATTATTATGCGGTCAACCGTGCCCACACCAACGGTGGCTTGAACACACCGAACATGATTTATTCCGCACATGTGCGCCAGCTGTTCGATCATGAAGGGCGGCAATTGGCCGACCGGTATGTGGATATTGCGACTGTGGCGGCGCCGAACCGTCGGCGCTTCCCAGATCTCGATGCAGACAAGGCGCTGGCAGACATCGCCGCCAAGATTTTGCAGACGCTGCGCGCGTTCAAGGCGCATGGCGTGCGCCGACCGATTCTGGGGGCGTTCGGCTGCGGCGTGTTTGGTAACGACCCAACTGCGGTCGCCAGACTTTTCGCCCAGGCGCTGCGGCAGCGCGAGTTCAACGGGGCTTGGGATGAAGTCGTCTTTGCCGTGTATGACCCGACCGGAACGACCTATCGCGCCTTCGTGACGGGGCTAAAAGAACCCAGAGCGTAGTGGCGCGGGTTTTGCGGGTCGGGTAGCCTAGCCGGCGTGCTTGGGGCGGGTTCGACCTCGAGTGCGCTGGCGTAGCTAGCTGTACCCGCATTGCGCCACGGAGCTCGACGAAAGAACCCAGAGCGGAGCGTGACCGCACTTAGGGCGTAGCGTAACGAGTACACTTGACGGAGCAAGCTTGCTTGCGCAGTCGAGTGTGCCGTTAGGCCTAGCCCGTTGGTCACGCGTAGCTCGACGAGAAAACCAGAGCGAAACAGGACGGGTTTAGCGGTGTGTCTAAGGCAGCTTGGACGGGAGCCGGCAAAGCCGGTGAACGGCCGAGATGACTTAGACGCAACCGCGTTGTCCTGTGAAGCTCGACGAGAAAACCAGAGCGAAACAGGACGGGTTTAGCGGTGTGTCTAAGGCAGCTTGGACAGGAGCCGGCAAAGCCGGTGGACGGCCGAGATGACTTAGACGCAACCGCGTTGTCCTGTGAAGCTCGACGAAAAGCCCCAGGTCTTGCGTAGGCGGCCGGCAGTTAGGCTCCGTTGGGCGCGGTCGGGAACGCTGTGGCGCCGTCTGCAAAGCTGCGCTTTTCCGACTAAGAATTGAGTCAATCCTGGCTTCGCCAGTTGATTGTCTCAATTCTTGCGCAGGCGAGCAAGCTCGCCGTGTCACGGCTGCGACCGCGCCCAACTCCGCCTAACTGCCTACAAAAGGGACCCAGAGCGAAGCGAGGCCGCACTTAGGGCGTAGCGTAACGAGTACACTTGACGGAGCAAGCTTGCTCGCGCAGTCGAGTGTGCCGTTAGGCCTAGCCCGTTGGTCACGCGTAGCTCGACGAAGGGACCCAGAGCGAAGCGAGGCCGCACTCAGGGCATAGCGAACCGCAATCTCTTAACTTAGAAGGAGTAAGAAATGACGATGCAGATTCATGTTTTACAGCATGCAGACGAACAAGGCGCCGGGCTGATCACCGATTGGGCGGTGGCCAATGATATCGAGCTGGT
>CAKQZO010000052.1 GCA_934293835.1 uncultured Lacticaseibacillus sp.
GCACAAAAAGCTTAGTGCTAGATGTGTAAGTCAGCGGTGTTCCCAGAAGCTCGGTCATTTATGGCCGAGTAGTTCACAAGGCAGGCATTCCGATCTTCACGGTGTTACAAGATGAACATCGCCAGCAGATCTTGGTGATGTTGTGTCAGACCGACCAGATGACCGTCAATCAGATCACCGAGCGGCTTGCGCTGTCGCGCCCCGCCGTCTCCCATCACCTGAAGCTGATGCTAGATGCAGGCATCTTGGCCGTCAGCAAGACCGGCACCGAGCGGTATTACCGCACGAACATGAGCTCGACGCTGGACTTATTGAAGCAGCTGACTGCGTCGCTTGAAGCCGACTTGGCCAGCCGCCCGCGGGCGTAGGTAAAAGGTGCGGACGCACAAACAAGCCACCATCAGTCGCGATGGTGGCTTGTTTGGGGTGCTGAGTTTCGGCGATCCTGCACTCTGCTTGGGCTAATTGCCATTGGAACTAATTGAATTCGCCGTTTGTAGGCGGTCAGGCGGAGCTTGACTGCCGGGCATGTTACCCTGAAGTCTTCGTCGAGCGACACATGCCTAAAATCGTCCTGCTTCGCTCTGGTGTCGTCGAGCTACACGAGGCCAACGGGCTAGGCCTAACGGTACTATTGACTGCGCGAACAGGTTCGCTCCGTCAATCGCACACGTTACGCGACGCCCTATGTGCGGCCTCGCTCTTGGTTTTGTCGAGCTACGCGGCACAACGCGCTAGGCCTAACGGCACCCTGAACTACGCAAACAAGTTTGCTCCGTCCAGGGCGCACATGTTACGCTACGCGCTAAACCCGTGCGGCTTGGCTCTTCGTTACATAAATACGGTTTTATACAGTGCGATCGCCAGGATTCCGGCGAGAGTCGGGGCGACGACCGGCACCCAGGCGTACTTCCAATCGGAGCCGCCTTTGTGATTGAGCGGGAGAAGCTGATGGAGGAGACGTGGGCCGAGGTCACGCGCCGGGTTCAAGGCAGGGCCGGTCGGGCCGCCGAACGATGCGACGAGGGTGGCGACGAGGAAGCCGAGTGCCATGTGGGCGGTGCCGAGGTTGTCGGCGAAAAAAGGCGCCTTGGTGATTCCGAGTGCCCCGAAGAACAGGATGAACGAGCCGATGAATTCGTTGATGAAGCCGTTGAACTGGCTCTTGGTGGCATTGATGGTGCTGAAGGTGCCCAAGACGTGTTGCGGGTTCGTGGTCAGATCGTAGTGCGGCTTGTACGCGGCGACGACCATCAGTTGGCCGAAAATCGCGCCGGCAAACTGGACCAAGATGTAAGGTAACACCTCTTGCCAAGGGAACATCCCCGAAACAGCCAGTCCGATCGTGAAGGCTGGGTTGATATGGTTGCCTGAGATCCCACCGATGATCATGGCCGGAATCATGACCCCGGCACCGTAGCCAACGGCGATCAGCATCCAATCCGACCCGTTACCTTTGGTCCCTTTCAAGTCAACATTTGCAACAGCCCCATTACCAAGCGCGACCATGATCGCAGTCCCGATGAACTCCGCTGCCAGGCGCACCCCTATGTCGTATGTCATGATTATCCTCCATCTAAAAGTTAGCATACGATAACAATCTTACCAGCTTATAGAATGATAGTAAACGAGGATTAAGCCTCTGTAAAGTTTTTAGCGAATGGATGCGCTCCCACGCTCTAATGAGGTAAAATGAAAGAGAACGAAAAAGGAGAGTGCTTATGCTCAACCAAGCAATCGACAACATGATGATAGAAAATCGTAACCATTTCATGATTCCTGGCGAGATGGTTGCGAGCGTCAACTGCGACAATTCCCTCCGGCACGCCTTCTTGGTACTGACGAAGGTGCGCTACGCCAAGGTGCCAGTGCTCGACAACGACGACCATTTCAAGGGGCTGCTGTCGCTGTCGATGATCACTGATACGATGCTTGGCCTCGCCGACCTCAACGTCGACGCCCTCGATCAACATTGTGTCGGCGATGTGATGGAAACTAACGTGCCGACCATCGACAATCCCTACGACATTGAGAACGTCTTGCACCTGCTCGTCGACAATCCCTTCTTGCCCGTCGTCCAAGACGACCACACCTTCACCGGCATCGTCACCCGCCGCGAGGTGATGAAAGGCATCAACTACATCGGCCACAACCTCGATCGCTACTACACGGTCGATCCCCGCGAGTCGGTGACGCACTGATCGCGGCTACGCCAAGCGTCCTGTACACCAAAGTGTGCAAGGCGCTTTTTTTGCTAACGGAAGAAAACCAATCATGACTATTGACACCGTGTCACTTTACAGTATACTGATCTTATCAATTTAGTGACACGATGTCACTAACGGGAGGACAGAATGCCATTACCTACGTTTGAGCGGTTGACACCTGAAAAGCAAGCACGGGTGCGATCCGCCTTGCTATCTGAATTCAGCCAGTATCCGCTGGCGACGGCTCAAGTGGCGCGAATCGTTCAAGAAGCAGGGATTGCTCGCGGGGCCTTTTACAAGTATTACCGCAACCTCGAAGATGCGTATCGCGACTTGTTTGGGGTTGCGATGCGGGCCATTCATCGAAACTTACCAAAGCGGCCTACTGCAGAGAATTCCGCAGCCTATGTCGCCGGAATCCGCGACTTCATGACCGGCGTCACCGCCAGTGGTTACCGGGATCTGATCATGATGCACTACCGGTATAACGAAAGCACGCTAGGACAGCAGCCAACCAAAGTGACCACCTCGGCGCAAGGCGCTGTTGAATGGGCGCGTACGGTGCTGTATCACCAAACTGTGCGCGACATCATCCTAGAGCCAGATTCACAAGAACAGCGTTTGGCGCAGTTGGCCGCTGTTTTACGCAAAGAAAAAGAGGACTAGCATGTTTTTAGCGTTAAAAGAGATTCGTAAAGAAAAGGTGCGCTCGAGCTTGATTATCGCCATGATCGTATTGATTGGGTATTTGATCTTCGTCTTGACCAGCCTGGCGTTAGGCTTGGCGCGCGAAAATACCGCAGCAATCACGTCATGGCACACCGAAAAAGTGACGATGAATGCGGATGCCAACACTGATATGCGGCAATCATTCTTGACTAAGGCACAAGCTGGACATACTGGGACTCAAGAAGCGTACGTTGGGGAAACTGCCGTCGTGGTCAAAGCCAAGGGGCACAAGCAAATATCCGCCACTTTTCTTGGCTTAGCTTCGAATCAATATATTGCCAAGGAGCTATCCTTGAGTAGCGGACGACGGGTGCGGCAAGCGCGGGAAGTGGTGGCAGACGATGCCTTAAAGCTACAAGGCTATCGGCTTGGCAGTCAGGTCAAGCTCGGAGATGGACAGCGAGCGTACACAATTGTTGGGTTTACGCCTAACGCCAAACTAAACATTTCGCCGGTACTTTACGGGCGGTTGCAAGATTGGCGAACTTTGCGGGGGTTGACGACTGATACTGTGGCTAGCGTAGTGGTGTCTAAGAACACGCAGTACGACGCTAATACAACTGGCAGCCGGACCTACACTGCAGATCAAGTGATTCAGAAGCTACCGGGTTATTCGGCCCAAAACCTGACGTTTGCGTTGATGATCGGCTTCCTGATGGTGATTTCCCTGATCGTAATTGCCGTCTTCTTGTATATTTTGACGTTACAGAAGTTACCTAATTACGCAGTGTTGCGGGTACAAGGCGTTCCGAGCCGGATTTTAGTGGCGGCGACGATCAGCCAGTCGCTATTGTTAGTTGGCGGGGGGATGATCGGAGCAGTCGTTTTGTTGGCAATCACCGCGGTTTCTTTGCCGGCAGCCGTGCCGATGGCTTTAGATATCCCGGTACTCATCACGGTTGGTGTGGGTCTGTTGGTGATGGCATTATTAGGTGGCTTGGTTCCGGTACGGCGCGTGTTACGCGTTGATCCAGTCAGTGTGATCGGAGGGTAACTCATGGCAGAATTAACTTTAGAAAAAGTCAATCAAGTCTTCGGTACTGGCACCGCACGCGTGCAGGTATTACATGAAGTCAATTTTGCTGCCGAGGCCGGGGAAGTGAGCCTGGTCATGGGCCCATCTGGATCTGGTAAGAGCACGTTTTTGACCATCGCCGGAGGCTTGTTGACCCCAACATCTGGGACAGTCACGGTGGCTGGTAAGGCGTACGCTGATCTGTCCAAAAAGGCGCGTGACCGCCTGCGCTTGGATGAGATCGGGTTTATCTTACAGGCCTACCACCTCTTGCCTTACCTGACGGTGGCGGATCAATTCACGCTGGTCGATAAAATCAAACCGCAAGGCAACTTGGCGCGGGATGTGCTCAGCCAGATCTTGGAGACCCTTGGCATCCAAGACTTATTGCGCAAGTATCCCGGTGAGCTGTCTGGCGGCCAACAACAACGGGTTGCGATTGCTAGAGCGTTGTATCCGGACCCCGCAATCTTGTTAGCCGACGAACCGACTGCCGCCTTAGACGCTGAGCGGGTGCAAGTTGTCGGCAAGTTGTTGCGTGAGTTAGCAGTTTCACGCCACAAAGCCGTCGTAATCGTCACGCACGATCCACGCTTGATTCCTGTGGCCGATAAGGTGTATCAAATGAGTGATGGCTTATTGACGAAAACTGAATCATAAACCCGGATTACCCCAATCAAAAATGGTGCCTCCCGTAAAAACCGAATTTGGTTTTTACGGGAGGCACCATTTTTAAGTTTGAAACTTGGACGAGCAGACACTGGGGAAGATTTTTTTGTTTGGTCTAGCCTTTTGTCGCCAAATTCAGTTTAGGCGTGGGAATGTCGATCCCGGCCGCGGCCAGCCCCTTGAGGTAGGCCGCCAAGAACTTGCGCTGCACGGCGAACTGCTCGCCGTTTTTGACGTGCATCACGACTTGATAGACGAACGTCCCGTCGCCGTTTGCCGACATGCCCAACAGGTCCGGCCCGTCGGCGATGCTCGGAGTTTCTGGGGTTAGCTTCTTGTTGACGTTTTTGAGCACGGAGCGAAGCGTCTCCAGATCGACATCAGGCGCGACCGGCAAGTCGATCAAGACCTGCATCTGGCTGCGCGACAAGTTGGAGACGATCGTGATGTTGCGATTGGGGATGTAATTGACTGTGCCGTCGGTGGACTTGACGATCGTCGTGCGTAGGCCGACCGAGGTGACGGTGCCGGAAATCGTCCCGAGGTGCACCGCGTCACCGACATCGAACTGGCCTTCCAAGATGATGAAGATCCCGGTCACCACGTCGGACACGAAGCCTTGCGCGCCGAGGCCCAAGGCAATACCAACGACTCCGGCGCCGGCGATCAAGGTCCCGACGGGAACGCCGAGCACCGACAGTACCGCGTAGAAGTAGAAGAAGATAACGGTGTATGAGTAGATGTTCGTGATGAGGGTGCGCATCGTGTCGACGCGCGTGCCGCTCAGGCGGCTACGATTCTTATACGACAAGAATCCGCGCGTGATCAAGCGCTTGCCGACCCCGCGAATGGCGAGGAACAAGATCGTGAATAAGACGATCTCACCGATTACGGTCACGACATGGTTGAAGACGGCATCCCAGTCGATCTTATCGAGGTAGCGAATCAGGATGTTGGTTTGTTGCTGCAGGTTTTTGGTCTCGGTCAGAAAAAGCATGGCGGTCCTTTCGATAGCAGAGTTGATACAAATAATACTACCAAAAATCGACTATGATTTGAACGGTTGTGGCAATGATGATATTCTTAAAGCAGACACGTGAATGCGGTTTATGCATTGCGAATAAGGAGGGTGTTGCATGACGTTAGGAGGAATTGCCGGATTGATCGCGGCAATCGCATTGTTGATCATCGCCTTGGCAGTCCTTGCCATCGGACTCAAGATTGCCGGTGTGACCAAAGAGGTGCGCCAGACGGTCGTCGAGGTCAATTCGACGTTAGGCACCGTTAACAGCGAGCTTGGCACGTTGACTGGAGAAGTCGAGGCGTTGCTCACGAAGTCCAACACCTTGTTGGCCGACGTGAATGGCAAGGTCGCGGCCATTGATCCCGTGTTTGACGCGATCGGTGAGCTCGGCGAGAGTGTTTCGGATCTGAACACTGCCAGCCGCAACTTAGCGGAGAAGGTGTCTGCCGGTGCCGCCAACGCGACGAAGGTCACGGTTGCCGCTAAGGTTGGCAAGGCAGCGATGAACATGTTGAAGAAAAAAGACGAACGCGATTAAGGAGGCAATTGTATGGCTAAAAAAGGACACTTTTTCTTGGGCTTCATTCTCGGCGCGACCAGCGCGCTGGCGACGACATATTTACTGACACCGCAGACCTCAGATGAATTGCGGCGCAAGTTCAGCCAGAAGAAAGACGACTTGGCAGATCGGGCGGCAGATTATTATGACTTCGCCAAGGACGCGACCGCAGATTGGCGTGCATCCGCCAATGATTTGGTGGGCTCCCTCAAAGACAAGGTGCATACCCAAGACGATGACTTGGCGACCTACGACGCGCAGACCGACGCGCTCAAAGAAGAGTTGACCAAGGCGCCGGAAGTGGCGACCGACAGCGACTTCGATGACATCGTGCTAGACGGCAAGAGCGCCTTCGCCCAGGCCAAAGACGCTGATGATGCACCGGCC
The DNA here is from genome assembly GCA_934293835.1 of uncultured Lacticaseibacillus sp. Classification (GTDB taxonomy): domain Bacteria; phylum Bacillota; class Bacilli; order Lactobacillales; family Lactobacillaceae; genus Lacticaseibacillus. The sequence continues at coordinate 6,591 of CAKQZO010000052.1, forward strand.
GCTGCCCAGCCGGAGCAGGCCCCAGAAGCAACCGATTCGGAAGCGCCAGACGACACGCAAGAATGATGATGCTATAAAAAAGAAGGCCGATACCGGTCGCTCCCACATTTTGGGAACGACCGGTATCGGCCTTTTTAACATTACTGAATGATCTGGAATTCCTGGGGGGTGTGGGTGAACGGTTCGCACCCGGTGGCGGTGACGTGCACACAATCTTCGATGCGGACGCCGGCGACGCCTGGAATGTAGATCCCGGGTTCGATCGAGAAGCACATGCCCGGTACGAGTTCCATGTCGTTGCCTTCCATGATGGATGGGAATTCGTGCGTCGACATGCCGATGCCGTGGCCGAGACGGTGGTTGAAGTATTCGCCGTAACCCGCCTTGGTGATCACGTCGCGGGCGATCTTGTCTAACGCCGAAGCGGTCAGGCCTGGCCGCACCGCGGCTTGGGCGGTGAGCTGGGCCTCTAAGCAGACGTCAAAAATCTCTCGCGCCTTCGGGGCAACATCCCCACCAAAGGCGACCGTCCGGGTGGCGTCTGACATGTAGCCATGGTTGTTGGTGCCTAAGTCGAACAAGACCAACTCGCCGGGTTGCACCTGCGTCGCTTCGGGGCCACCGTGAGGATCCGCGGCATCGACTCCGGCTTGGACGATGGTATCAAAGGACATGTGCATGACGCCTTGCTTCATCATTGCGTATTCAATTTCGGCGACGACCGCTTGTTCAGAGCGGCCGGCCTGCAATGCGGCGAAGCCCGCGGCAAACGCCGCGTCCGCCTGCTTGCCGGCAGTTTCCATGATCTTGATTTCGTCAGGGGTCTTGATCAGCTGTAGCTGCTGGCATTTGGTGCTGGCATCAGCGGGGAAGGTGGCCTGCGGGAATTGGGTCATGATGGCCTCGAACTTGCCGACCGCCAAGTCGAGCTTCTCGATGCCCCAGCGAAGCGGATTGGGATTGATCGCGCGGATGTGTTCGGCGATCAATGCAAAAGGGTCTTCGTGGTCGAGATAACCGAAGACATCATACGCCCAGCCGGCCTTGCGCACGGCTTCCATCGATAATGCTGGTGTGAATAAGAACGGTTCGTGGTCCGGAAAGACGAAGAGGCCGGTGACGCGTTCCTCAGGATCTTGGAAGAAGCCGGTGAAGTAATTGATATTGGTGAAATTAGAGATGTAAGCGACGTCCAGATGTTGCTCTTGGACCCATTGTTGCAACATAGTGAGTTGTTGATTCATACAGTTCGCGCTCCCTTTTGTCATGATTGATTCGCTTCTAGTATAGCATGAAAGCTGGCGTGAAGGCTTTCTGAAAAGCAGTCGTGAAAATTTCTTGGAAAAATTCAGTAAACCGCTTGCATTCGCATATCTAGTCTGTTAGAGTGGGTTGTAAATTAAACACAAGCAGTGTAGTGAATGAACCGAGGGAGCAACAATCATGGAAAAACAAACAATTACGATTTATGACGTGGCGCGTGAAGCCAACGTTTCGATGGCTACAGTTTCACGGGTTGTTAACGGCAACCCGAATGTGAAGCCTGCCACCCGCAAGAAGGTCTTGGAGGTGATCGACAAGCTCGATTACCGGCCGAATGCCGTGGCGCGTGGTCTCGCTTCCAAGAAGACGACCACGGTCGGGGTCATCATTCCCGATGTCACCAACATGTTCTTCTCCAGCCTCGCGCGAGGAATCGATGACGTGGCGACGATGTACAAGTACAACATCATTTTGGCGAATTCCGATGAGAACTCCCAAAAAGAGGTCCAGGTGCTTAATACCTTGTTGGCCAAGCAGGTTGATGGCTTGATCTACATGGGGCATGACATCTCCGACAGCATTCGCCAAGAATTCTCCCGTTCCAAGACGCCGATCGTCTTGGCGGGATCGGTCGATCCTGACGAACAGGTCGGCTCCGTTAACATCGATTACGTGGCCGCGGTCGAAGCCGCGACGACCCAATTGATCGATTCCGGCAACAAGCAGGTGGCCTTGGTCACCGGCCCGCTCAGCCAGCCGATCAACGGCCAATACCGTTTGCAAGGCTACAAGCAGGCCTTGTCTAAGGCGGGCCTGGCCTACGACGAATCGCTGGTCTTCGAATCCGAAGCCAGCTACAACGCCGGCTTGGCAATCTTCAAGCAACTGCAGAAGGCCGGTGCGACCGCTGCATTGGTTGGCGATGACGAATTGGCCTTCGGTGTGTTAGACGGCGCGCTTGACGCTGGCGTTTCGGTGCCAGATGACTTCGAGCTGATCACCTCTAACAACACGAAGCTGACCGAGATGGCGCGGCCACAAATGACCTCCATCGACCAGCCGTTGTATGATATCGGTGCCGTGGCAATGCGCCTGTTGACGAAGATGATGAACAAAGAAGAGATCGACGCCAAGACCATCCGGCTCGGTTTCGACATCACCAGCCGTAACTCCACCAAATAATCACGATGACCAGCCGCCACGTTGCGGCTGGTTTTTTGGTGCAAAAACGCCTCGGTGCGCCGATTCGTACTTGACGAATCGCGGCGCCGAGGCGTTTGGTTTTACTGATTGGTGCTGGAGGCGCTGGTCGTGGTGACCTTGCCATAGCCGTTGCCGGTGTTGCCGCCGACGTATTCCCAGAACGACTTGTAGTTCTCGATCGTTCCGCCGATCCCGAATTCGGCGCTGGCCGCTTCGGCAGCGGAGTCGTTATACAGACTCGTCGTCGTGTCACCAGAGGTGCTATACGCCTTCCCGTCGAACGTGACGCTGCCGGTTTTTTGGCCGGTTTGCTTGCTGACGGTGGCGGAGCGGACGGTGCTTGGCATCGTCGCTGAACTGTCCGCCTTGAAGGCGTTGGGAATGATGCGATAAGCCGCGTTAGCCAACTTCGCCCAGTAGGCGAGGTTGATCGAGCTGGCCGAACTCGACAGGTTATATTGCGTGCCGTTGTTGTTGTCGTAGCCGATCCAGCTGGCTAAGGTGACCCCAGGCGTCGAGCCGACAAACCAGATGTCTTTGTAATCGTTAGACGTCCCGGTTTTGCCAATCAGGTTGTTGGTGTTGAAGCTCAGCTCGTAGTTGAGGCTCGATGCGGTACCCTTGGCGACGACTTGGTGCATCATCTGTTGCATGATGTAGGTCGTCGCAGGGCTGAAGACGCGGGTGTTTTTGGTCTTGTGCTGATAAACAACGTTGCCGCCGGGATCAACGATCTTATTGATGACGAATGCGTCGCTGTGATTCCCGTTGTTCTGGAACGTGGTGTAGGCGCTAGCCTGATCTTCGACCGTGACCCCGTAGTCGGTCCCGCCGAGGGCGAGGCCGAGCTGGGAGTAGTCGTTGCTGGTCAGGGTGTGGATGCCGAGCTTAGTCATGTAGGACTTGACGTTAACCGACTGGCGCAGCTTGTTGTAGAGATTGACCGCAGGAATGTTGTACGACTGCGCGAGGGCGTCGGTGGCGGAAATGAACTTGTTTTGGATCTGGCCACCATAATCGGTCACCGAGTAGTTGTTGAAGTTCGTCTTGAAATCCGCCAGCATCGACTGCGACCCAATCAGCTGGTTTTCGACCGCCGGGCCATACACGGCCAACGGCTTGATCGAGGAGCCAGGCGAGCGGGTGGTGTAGATGTGGTTGAGTTCGCCAGACACCCCGCCGACGAAGCCGAGGACTGCGCCGGTGCTGTTGTTCAATAGCACAGACCCGTTTTGTACCGGTTCTTTGGTGGTGGTGTATTCGCCGGTTTCAGGATCGATATCACTGGATGTGTACGTCGTCCCGAAGCTTGCGGCACTGCTCTTGACGACCGACTGCATGCTGTCATAGACCTGCTTGTTGATCGTCGAGTGGATCTGATACCCTTTGGTCGTCAGAAGCGTCTCGGCGGCGGACAGGTACTGATTGTCCAGCGCGGTGTCTTTATCGAGGTTGGCCTGGGTGAGGCCATCGTCTTTGGCCAGTTGTAACGCCAGGATCGACTTCGCTTCAGAGGTCACCATGTTGTACACGTAGGCGTACTTGGTTGTCGCATCGTCGCCGGCAGTGTCGTGGCT
>CAKQZO010000053.1 GCA_934293835.1 uncultured Lacticaseibacillus sp.
GCCGGGCACAGCGGCGGTGTTGCCGAGCGCATTTTACACCAAGCACCACTTGCTCAAGAAGTTGAGTACCGGCTGGATCGTCCGCTATTATCTGCGGCATCCGGCCCAAGGAGTGCGGATGCTCGACGTTGCGGCCAAGAATCAGATGATCATCCAGCCGACGATGGTGGGGGATTATGCCAAGGCGGCTGGAGGTAAACCGCTGCAACAGATGCGCTACAACACCTTGCTCACGCGGTTAGGGCAGACCTTTTATCCCAAGCGCTATGCGTTCGGGTTGCTGCTAGCGTTCACGTTGATGATCGTGTTTGCCGTCGGGTGGTATGCCGATCTGAAAACCGGAGTCAAGGAAGGCCCGATGCGCTACACCTTGATCTTGGGGCTGTTGTCGGTGATCGTGTTCGTGCCGATCGTCTCGATCATCGGGGATGGCGCCGCCGACTTGGCGAAGCACCTGTTCAATGTGCCGGTCAGCGTGTATCTGTTATTGACGCTTTTGATCGCCGACGCCTTGAATGGGCGCCTGTGGCACGGATACCGGAAGGAGGCGCAAGATGAATAGGCGCTGGTGGTTCTTGCTTCTGCTTTTGTTCGGGCTGGGGTTTGCGCCGCAACCGGTGCAGGCTGAGACCAAAGCGCCGCGCGTCTTGTTGGCCTACGACAGCCTTAATGCGCCTGCCGGTAAAGCGGCGCGGCTCACCCAGCTACAGCAGCTACTGACAGCCGCCGGGCTGCGCGTGCATCGCCAAAAAATTGCGGCCTATCACGCCGGTGAGCTGGCTTCTGGGCATTACGCTGGGGTGGTCACGATGATCAACTGGGATGACGCGCATCTGACCAACAAGGCGTTCACGGCGGAGCGTAAGGCCTTCGTGGGCATCAAACTACATATTGGCGGCAACTTGCAGCAAGACGAGTTGCAGGGCTTGCATGCGCAGGCCACCCCGCTGTATCGGCGGCAACTCGTCGCGACGTGGCCCGGACAAGCCGGCACGCAACTATTGCCATATACCACTCCGGTCTGGGTGTTGAACCAGACCCCGAAGCAGGCGCAGAACTTGGGCACGCTGAGCATTCAAGGCAGCAATCAGCAGTATCCGTACGCGACGCTCGTCGGCCGCCACGGCTATCTGCCATACTTCGATGGCCGCGGCCAGAGTGAACTGGTCGGCGCAGAGGTGGTGGCGCGCTTGTTCAAGCAGACGGGCACGAAGGCGCCGCTATTCGTCTTGACGAAGGTGACGCCATACACGAACTTGACGCGGCTGCGGGCGGTGGGCCGCTACCTCGCCAATCAAGGCATCCCGTTTGCGGTATCGGCCACGTCGGTCGCCCGCAACACCGAACTAGCGGCATTCGCCCATTACACCGCCGCGTTGCGCGCGTTGATGGCAGACGGCGGGGTCATTTTCTTGCAGACGCCAGCCGTCGGTGACGGCCTGGTCGGCACCCAGACGCTGGCCAACGACATGACCAGCACCGTGACGGCCTTGGCCCAGCGGCACGTGTTTGCAATCGGCACCAGTTTTACGACGTATTGGAACCGGGATCGCTTGTACCGGACGCAGGCGCTGTCTGGAATGAACACCGTCATTCAGCTACCTGACCCAGCGGCGCAGACCTACGCCAAAGAAGACGATCAGGCCCAAGCGTTCAAAACCGCCTTTGCGACGGTGGCCGCCACCAGCCTGACGACGCAGCGTTATGGGACGATGCTGGCGCGGCAGCAACTGGATTCACGCCTGCCGTTAGGGGTGACCTTTGCGATGCCGGCCGGTCGGCGGCAATGGCAGGATTTCAAGCGCCAAGTCCGCCAGTTTCACGGGACGTGGCTGAATCCGCAGACACTGACGACGCAATATCAGGTGGGCATGATCACGTTGGCGTATCAGCAGGGGCAATACTTGGTGAACGGCCGGGCGGCCACTGGCGAGTACCACACGCCGAGCGCGTTGAAACTCGAGAAGACCCCGCAGACCTGGGCGGATCGGTTCTTCGCCGACCAAAGTAAGGTCATGTGGCTGTTTTTTGCCGTGGCGTTCTCTGTGATGGCAGTGCTGCTGGGTATCGGCCGGCGGGTCTATGTGCGGATGTACCGGCGGCCACAGCCGGAGAAAGGAGGCAGTCATGACGATTCTTGACGGGTGCTTGTTTGTTGCGATCTTTGCGATCTGGTCGATCTTGATCGTGAACGTGATCTTGACCATCGCCGGGTATGTCTATTACCTGCGCTGGGTGCGGCGTAAGCCCCCGGAATTACCGGCCCAGCCGCCTTTTGTCACGATCATGGTGCCGGCGCACAATGAAGGCATCGTGATCGTCAAAACGGTGCTGGCCTTGTTGGCGTTCGACTATCCGCCGGCGCGCTACGAAATCATCGTCATCAACGACAACTCCAGTGATAACTCGCAGGCCTTGTTGGCCAACTTGCAGCAACTCAACCCGACGCGCAACTTGGTGGTGATCAACACCGACAAAAATACCGGTGGCAAGGGCAAATCCAACGCGCTGAACATCGGCTTGCGGCAGGCGCGCGGCGAGATTATCTCGATCTACGATGCCGACAACACCCCGGAACACGGCGCGCTGCGCTATCTGGTCGCCGAGCTCATGAGCCATCCTGAGTGTGGTGCGGTGATCGGCAAGTTCCGCACGCGCAACAAGGATGCGACGATCTTAACGCGCTTCGTCAACGTGGAGACTTTGTCCTTCCAGTGGATGGCCCAAGCCGGCCGCCAGCAGCTGTTCAAGCTGTGCACCATCCCCGGCACCAATTATGTCATCCGGCGCGCGTTGCTCGAAGACATCGGCGGCTGGGATGTCAAAGCCTTGTCCGAGGACACCGAGATCTCCTTTCAGGTCTATCGCCGCGGTTTTCGCATCGGCTTTCAGCCACTGGCGGTCACCTGGGAGCAAGAGCCGCAGACGCTTGATGTCTGGTTCCATCAGCGGACGCGCTGGGTCAAGGGGAATATCTATGTGGTGTTGAAAAACGCCAGCAAGCTGTTCACCAAGGCCGGCCGGCACATTCGCTTTGATCTCTTGTATTTTCTGTCGATCTACTTCTTGTTGCTGACCAGCCTGCTCTTGTCGGATACCGTCTTCGTGCTGTCGGTGGCCGGGGTCGTCCACTCCAGTTTAGCCGGGTTCTCCAACGGGTTGTGGCTGGCGGCGATCGTGATCTTCATCGTCAGCACCTACTTGACGATCACCACCGAAAAAACCGAGATGCGCCTCAGTAACATCTTGGTGATCATCGGCATGTATCTTGTTTATAGTCAGCTATGGTTAGCCGTAGCAGCGCACGGAATGGTGGGGTATATTCGTGAACAAGTCTTTCATCAACAAGCAAAATGGTACAAGACGAAACGCTATCAGTAACTGGTGGTGGGTGCTGCTCGCCGTGGTGTTGGTGGCTAGCGCCCGGCCGGTGCCAACGCACGCGGCGACTATCGAGCGCAACCAAAGCTACACCGAAGTCTTCCAGAACCCGACGCAGACGCTGGACGGTAAGGCCGTGCAAACCGATCTGTATTTCAGCAAGGAAGACTACTGGCAGGTGCACAAGGCGACGCTGAGTCTGAACTTTCAGATCTCCCAGCTGGCCTCTCGCCAAGCTTCTGACATCACGCTGGCGCTCAACGGGGTCAAGTTCACCTCGTTTCGCCCCAGCAAGGCGACCGGTTTGCAGACCAAGCAGGTGCAATTACCGCTGCGCCTCTTGCAAGGAACCAACCACCTGACGATCTACGGGCAGGTGCTCAACCAAGATTCAGGTACACTGCCGCAGACACCGGCCAATTGGTTGACGATCTATGCCGGCGCGAATGTCAATTTTGACTACGATCTGCACCAAGCAGACCCGACCGTCAAGTCCTTTTATGCCCACATGACTGGGATGGACACGATCGCCAACCATCACAGCGCAATCGTCGTCCCCAAGCAGGCCACAGACGGTGAGCTGACCGCGGCGATGTACGCCTTGGGCGGAATCGCGCGGGTGATCACCACCACCGACACGAAGCTGCAGCTGCGCGCCGTCGGGGAGACCGCCTTGAAGACAGCGACTTATCAGCTCGTGGTCGCGCGGTATGACCACCTGCCCCAGGCACTCAAGGCTGGCGTCCAGCTGGGGAGTCAGGCGGCCAAGCTGGCGACGATCACGCAAGGCAAGACCCATTATCTGGTCGTGACCGCGCGCAGTGACGCACTGTTGAAGCAGGCCGCCCGCTTCGTTGCCAACCAAGAGCTGATGCAAGAAACCAAGACCCAAAGCAAGCCGGTGTCCGCCCAGACGCAGGTGTTCACCTCGGTGTTGCAATACCAGGGCCACTACCAGCTGGCGACGCAAGACACGACCGTCAAGGGGGCGGGGCATCACAGCGCGACGTTCTTCGTCAGCCTGCCAACCGACCGCACCAATGCCGACGGCTCCAAGGTGCGCTTGCACCTGCGTTATGCCAAAAACCTCGCGTTCAAAGGCGCCTTGGCAACGGTGACGGTCGATGGCAAGGCCATCGGCAGCCACAAGCTCAGTGCGTCCAAGGCTGATGATGACCGCTTCACGGTGACGCTGCCCAAAAGTCAGGCGCTGGGCAACACGTTCACCATCAGCGTCGATTTCGACCTGGCCGCCAGCGGCGTGGGCGATAGCATGCAGACGCCTTGGGCGGTGATCAAGGCGGATTCAGAAGCCGCCATTCGCTCGAGGACCCATCGCCAGTTGTTGTTCAGCAATTTTCCCAGCACCTTCATCAAGCAGTCGACGTATGACTATCTGTTGCTCGTGCGACCCAAGACGATGACGACCAGCGACTTGGCGACGCTGACGGATTTGGGCAACCTGTTCGGCAATTATGCTCAGGCGAACACCGGTCAGCTGCGCGTCACCAGTAAGCTACCGACCAAGGCCGCGATGCACCAAGCTTCGGTCGTCGCGTTCGGGACCCCGAAGCAGAATACCTTGATCGCCAAACTGAATCACCAGCTCTATTTCCGCTTTACCAAGGATCACAGCGGCTTCTTGAGCAACGAGAAGCTGTCGATCGAGCGGACTTATGGGCAGACGATCGGCACGGCGCAGCTGTTGCGCTCGCCGGCCAACGCCCAAAAGGCGCTGCTGGTCGTTACCGGGGCAACACCTGAGGCCACGTTATTAGGCGCGTCGCAGATCAGCACCCAGGCTGACGTTTCGCAGTATCAAGGCGACGCGATCGTTGTCGATCCAGACAACCAACACTATAGCTACCGCTTCAAGAAAGTTGCCGCGGTCAAGACCAAGCGCAACGTCAAGGCGGTGATCACCAAGAACGCCAAGATCATCATCTACTTGGTACTCGCGTTTGTCGCGGTGATGCTGGTCGTCCTGGCAGCGTTTTTGATCATGCGCAAACAGGCCAAGTTAGGAGGCGATCACCATGAATAACCAGCGTTCGCTGCGTAGCGACATTGATATGATGATTTGCATCTTCTTGATTGCGGTGATGGCGATCGGAATGATGGTGACCGGGCACCCTTTGGTCAACGCGGCGTATCTGGGCGTCACGCTGTTGCTGGTGTTGATGACGTATTTCTTTGGGATCGTCGTCGGCCTGGCCGCGAACATCGGCTTCATCTTCGCCCAGGCCTTCTACATGCTGTATCTGGCCTTGAGTAAGCAAGCGGTGCCGGTCGTGTTGGCCTTTTGGCTGTTGCTGCCGGTTGCGCTGTGCTTCGCGGTGGCTGGCGTGACGACGCGGTTGCGCCAATTGCAACAAGACAATGCCACGCTGCAAGAGGCGCTGGTCGAACACGGCGCGTTCGATCAGCAGACCAACCTGCGCACGACCGTGTCGTTCTTGGAAGACGCGGCGGTGTACACCGAAACCGGCGATCGCTTCAAGATTCCGGTCAGCACGGTGACAATCAAGATCCGCTATTATCGCGATCTGAAGAATATGCTGGGTACGCAGCGCACGCAGGCGCTGTTGACGCTGACGTCGACGACGATCCAAGAGGCGACGCGAGACAACGATATCACCTACATATTGAATGCGGAAGACCCCACCTGGGCGGTGCTGTTGTTCACCGATGCGCCTGGTGCCAACATCGCGGCGGCACGGATTCGCAAGCTGTTTGAAGCGAACCTGTTGCAGTCAGCTGACTTGGCCACGGTCGATCTGCGCCTGATCGTGAGCGTTGTGCAGTGGGATGCGGCGAAGATGGCCGCGCCGAGTGACTTCATGGCGGCGGGGTTGAAAGAACTTGAGTATGATGTGTGAGGCATATGATGCGAAAAATTAAAGTGATGACGGTATTTGGGACGCGCCCGGAAGCCATCAAGATGGCGCCGGTGGTCTTGGGTTTGCAGCAGCGGGCCGATGAATTCACGGCGGTCACGGTAGTCACGGCGCAGCATCGGCAGATGCTCGACCAGGTGCTGGCGATTTTCAAACTCACGCCAGACTATGACCTGAACGTGATGAAGCCGCGCCAGACGCTCGACGAGCTGACCGGCAACGTGTTGGCCCAGTTGGCGCCGATCATGGCCCAGGAGCGACCGGACATCGTGTTGGTCCACGGCGATACGACGACGACCCTGGCCGCGGCCATGTCGGCCTTCTATCATCGCGTGGCGATCGGCCATGTGGAGGCGGGGTTGCGCACTTGGGACAAATACAGCCCGTATCCAGAAGAGATGAACCGGCAGATGACCGATGACCTCGCCGACTTGTATTTCGCGCCGACCAGTCTGTCAGAGGCAAACCTGCGCCGCGAAAATCATCCCCAGGCGGCCATCTTCGTGACGGGCAACACGGCCATCGATGCCTTGCAGCAAACCGTGCGCGCGGATTACCAGCATGCTGTGCTGGCCAACTTTGCCGAAGACAAGCGCATGCTCTTGGTCACGATGCACCGCCGCGAGAATCAAGGCGCCCCGATGCGCCGTGTGTTTGCGGCCATGCGGCGGGTGGTCGACGCGCATCCCGATGTCGAGATCGTCTATCCCGTGCACCTCAATCCGGTGGTGCAAGAGGCGGCGCAGGCAATCCTGGGAGATGATCCGCGCATTCACCTGATCGCCCCGCTTGATGTGGTCGATTTCCACAACTTGGCGGCGCGCAGTTACTTCATCATGACCGATTCAGGCGGGGTGCAAGAAGAGGCGCCTGCGTTGGGCAAGCCGGTCTTGGTGCTGCGCGACACCACCGAGCGGCCCGAAGGCGTGCAGGCCGGGACGCTGAAGCTGGTCGGCACGCAACCGGAAGCCGTTGAACAGGCGATGACCGAGCTGCTGGATGATCCGGTGGCGTATCAGCGGATGGCGACGGCACCGAATCCTTATGGGGATGGCCAGGCGACGACTAGGATCTTGGATGCGCTGGCCTATCATTTTGGCCTGACCAAGCAGGCGCCGAAGCGGTTCGCGGCGCGGTAAATTGAATTCTTGAGGATGGGGGCTGTGCCAAAACCGTCTTTTGGAGCGTAACATCAGCCGAATATTCAGGTACAAAAACGAGGCTGTGACGATTGTCACAGCCCTATTTTTGTTTTGAGCGCGGTTTGCGGTAGAATGGAACGAGTGACAAGGAGGGTATCATGGACGAATTGAGACAGGCGCTGCAGGCGCTCTACACGCCAGATTGGCAATCAGAATTATTAACGGCACTGCAGGCCTTGGCGGCAGTCGGCGACGGGGCGCCGAAGCAAGTGATCATGACCGAGGCGACGCTTGATCTACGAGGATTGTGGCCCAAGACCCTGACGCTCGATGGACAGCCGGAACCGAGTGCGGCACTGTGGCCGCGGCTGACGGCGACGGCGACAATCGAGCTCGTCCCGCCGGTCGGCAAGCCCGTCGACTGGCTGATCCGCAAGCTGTTGCGGACATACACGACCGCCTTGCGCGATCCGGCGCAGCTGCCGGCCAGCGTCGCGACAAATTGGCCGCTCGTGCGCGCCTTGTACAATCATCTGCAAGGCTACGCGGGCATCATTCACCAGCTGCATCTGACGGCGGAGCAGGCACCGGTCCACCTGCAGCTGCACGGACCGGTCGCCCAAGAAACCAGTGCGATGCTGGCACAGGCCGGGGTGACCTGGTCTGCGGCTTCGATGCTGGCGCCGTGGCCACGCGCGTATAGCAGCGCGGCGCACATGGAAGATCTCGGCATCGATGTGGCCCAGCCACGCGTCGGGCGAGCAGAAGCGGGCTTGCAAAACGATGTGCTGGCGCGGGCCAAGAGTCTGCGGCGCCGTCATTGGACCGCAACTGCGGCGCCTGCGTTCACCAAGCAAAAACCGGTGTTGAAGCAGCTGGCCGCTCGGCCGGAGGCGTTCACCGTTTTTGACTTAGAATTCTCCAGCGGTAACAAGCAAGAAGGCCAGTTTGCCACGGAAATCGGGGCGCTGAAGGTGCGCCAAGGCAAGATCGTCGACACCTTCGATTGCTTCGTCCAGATTCCGCATGGGTCACGGTTGAACCGTCGGTCGCAGGCGCTGACGGGCATCCACACGGGGTTGCTGACGCGGTACGGGCGGCCGGCGACCACCGCGCTGAGCGAATTCCAGAATTTTATCGGCCAAGACCCGCTTCTGGGCTTTGCGGTCAAGGGCGGCGATCTGTTGGTGATGCAGCGGCAGTTCGGGTTGTATGCCACGCCTGGGCGGCTGTTAGATGTCGCCGACTTGGCCAAGGCGTTCGGCCCGATGCCTGGTCTGCCTGATGTTGGCCTGGCGAAGTATCGCGCGTATCTGGGCCTCGACATCCTCGCCCACGGCGCGGTGTACGACGCGGTGACGACCTATGCGCTTTATGAATATCTGCAAGAAACCCCAATCGCCCCAAGCCAGCTCATGACTGAGTTCAGTCAAGTCTTTGCCGCGACCAGCCTCAAGCATTAAGGGGCGGGCACGTGAACGATAGCCAGCTACGTAAGCACATCACACAGGCGTAGCGGGAGGCATAATCAAGATAGTAATAGGCGCTTATCCCCATGATGTTGTGGGAATTAAGCGCCTATTTAATCCAATAAAGTCCGCAGCAATGAGTGGTGGTCTGAACTTCGAAAGAGGTGAGGCCCATGGTGTCAAAAATTTGGCATCAGAATCCGGTACGGCGTTCGACGCAATTCGGAAGCTTGGCGGATTATTGCAACAGCCCCAGTGGCATATACGTGTGCAGGTCTTCAGGCGTCCAAGAGATTGGGGCGGGTTGCGGCGGATTGAGTTGGAAGTGCTGCTGCTCCAAGAGGGTCTGCGTCTGGCGATATTGGTTGAACAGGTGCCTGCGGTAAATTACATTGGCAAATGCCTTGGTGTCAGGCGCCTCTAAATGGAGCTTTTTGGTCAGCGTGAAGGCCTGTTGGTTATACAGCCCGTTGGTGAGCTTACGCGTGTCGGTAAGCATGAAGCGTTGTGGGATGTCGAGGGCGTCAAGCTGTTGCTCGAACGCGGCGGCTCGGCGCCGAGCATCGGCGCTGATGCGGGGGACGAACTGTCGTTGGTGATCACTCAGCATCGCCAAGCGGCTCTGGAAGTTGTCGAGCAACTTATCTAGATTGCTCGTGCCGTGCTGGTAGCGAGTGAAGGCCCGTTCGAGCTGGGCGTGGTCGCTCGCCCATAGGTCTGGTAGCCAGTGGATGATGGCTGTGCGAAGGTGGTCGGCCACGTCGCGACGTGTGGCGTGCTGAATCCGTCTGGCCTGGCGGACGTTAACGTTGTGGTCGAGTAGACGTACATGGGTGATCATGCCATCGAACGCGATCGAAGTGGCATAAGTAAACGGGTTGTGAGCGTGCTTGACGAGCTCGCCGTCAAATCGGAGTAGGACCGTTAATGGCGGCCAAGGTAGCCGGTGGCGGTCGAGAGTATAAAGCGTTGAGATCCCAACGACCAGCGCTTGCGTGAAGGCAATCGTGCCATCGGGCATCACTATGTCTGTCGCTATCGACCCAGCGGTGTAGCCAACAAAATGGATCCGATTCATGCCTATCACCTCCTTGTTATTATTATGACGCAAAAGTGTAAAATCGCCAAATAATTAGGCTTAATAAAGCGTATGCTAAATATTTGCAACCGATTACAATCCGTGCGATAATACACTCAGGCGTTGGTGAAGGGTGTCTGTTGGCCGGTTCTACGGTATCCCTTCGTTCCACCAGCAATCTTAGGAGACCGTTCGCAGTGTTCCTTCGGGAAGACTGGATCTCCAGTTCCAGAGTCGACACTGAAGGCGGGTTACAATACTACCGTCATTCGGGACGAACGGACAACTGCACAACCACCTGGTGACAGGTGAACACTGTCTAAGGTCGGAATCGAAACGCGTTGCAACGCAAACTAGATTTAGGGGTCTAAGATAATCTCGATGGCGTCACG
>CAKQZO010000054.1 GCA_934293835.1 uncultured Lacticaseibacillus sp.
CTGGTGGCCGCACCGGAGCTGGCCGATGAAGACTTCATCACACCAGGGCAGGACAAAACGGTGTGTGCGCTCATGAACGATCCGCACGCGCGGTATCTGGAGCTGTTCAACGCGTATCTCGCCGAAAAACGCATCCGCCTGCGGCCGCATCTGGAGCTGTGGAGCATCGAAGCGATTCGCCAGTCGGCGATCAGTGGCCTGGGGGTCGCGTTTCTGCCGACCTTTTGTGTTCAAGATGCGCTAGATTCCGGCCAGCTCGTGACGCTATCGACGACGATGGCGTCGCGGCAGTTGACGGCTTTATATGCTTATCGGCAGCTGAGCGTTGCTGGCGCATTGTTCATTCGCTTGTTGAATGAGATGGGGAAATAATTGTGCAGACGTGTCCAATTAGTTGTCGGCACAAGCAGTGGAAATTTTCTTCTAATTATTTTCAAATTTTTCTTTCATCGATGTAAGCGCAATGAAAGGCTTAGACATACGGTTTGCCACAAATTAAATGACAATTTTCATTGAGTTCTGATTTGCGGTGCACAATCGAATATTTTACAATGACACTAATTAATAATAGGGGGCGACGTCCGTGACCACATTACAGATCACCGATCTTCACGTCAAAGTTAAAGCAGAACCGGAACATCCAGAAATCTTGCGAGGGGTCAATCTGACCGTCAAAACAGGAGAGATTCACGCCTTGATGGGGCCTAACGGGAACGGGAAGTCGACGCTTGCAGAAACCATCATGGGCAACCCACGCTACGAAGTCGTTCAAGGCGACATCACGATCGATGGAGAAAGTATCCTCGATAAAGCGGTCGACGAGCGCGCCCAAGCCGGGTTGTTCTTGGGGATGCAGTATCCAGCAGAGATTGCCGGGGTCACGAACGCGGAATTCATCCGTGCGGCGATCAATGCGCGGCGGCCAGATGACGATCAGATTCCGGTCATGAAGTTCTTGAAGACGCTTGATGAGACGATGGCCTTCCTCAAGATGCCTGAAGACATGGCGGATCGCTATTTGAACCAAGGCTTTTCTGGTGGTGAGAAGAAGCGCAACGAGATTTTGCAGATGATGATGATCAAGCCTAAGTTCGGGTTGCTCGATGAAATCGATTCAGGCTTGGACATCGATGCGTTGCGCATCGTCGCCAACGGGGTCAACGAGATGCGGAGCCCAGATTTTGGGACGCTGATGATCACCCACTATCAACGGTTGCTGGATTACATCGTGCCGGATTACGTCCACGTCATGAAAGATGGCGAGATCATCGAAACCGGCGATGCGAACTTGGCCAAGGAACTGGAGAAGACCGGCTATGAGCACCTCAAAGCGGGTGATGCCAATGCCTGAGACCAAATTACCGAACGCCCCTAAGATCCCGTTAGCGCGGTATCTGCGGGCCGAAAAAGACGATGCGCCGATCACCGCGGCAACGGTGGTTGCGCCTGATGCGATCAAAGTTGGGCATCCCGACACAGTTGCCCTTGACCGCACAACGGCGTTAGACGACTGGTTGCAGGCATCACCTCAGGCCGTGACCACCGTCGAGATCCCGGCGAATTTTGCCGACACGACCCCGATTCGTATCGATGGGTCGAAGCTCGGCGGCGGGGTGCTGAAGATCACGGTCGGCGCCAACGCCCATGTCGCGCTGCAGGAACGCTGGGCAAGTGTTGGGAGCAACGTCGGCCTTGCCGTCCAGCTCGATGCTGAAGAAGGCGCACAGGTCGATTGGTTGACGTATGATGCGTTTACGGCTGAGGTAGTCTTGGCGCAACGCACCGCTAATCTCGGCAAAGACGCGAAGTTGAATTGGACGGTCGCAGGCTTTGCCCATAACTCAGGCGCGACGATCTTGACGACCAATCTGAACGGCAGTGGCTCAGAGGCCACGGTCAACGTCGGAGTCTTGGCCTCTGGCAAGCAGCGGATCGGTTACGCTACCGCGATCACGAACTACGCGCAAAAAACGGTTGGCCACATCAACCAGCGCGGCGTGATCGTCGACAAGGCGCATTTGGTTTTCAACGGGGTCGGCCACATCGTTCAAGGGGCGCGTGGCAGTGACTCGCAACAAGAAAACCGCGTGTTGATGTTGTCAGAAACCGCGCGTGGTGATGCCAACCCGATCTTGTTGATCGATGAAAACGACGTGACTGCGGGCCACGCGGCCTCTGTCTCGCGAGTCGATGCCAACCAGATGTATTATTTGATGAGCCGTGGGGTCCCGGAGCGAGTTGCCAAGCGGCTTGTGATCCGCGGCTTCTTGGAAGCCGGGTTATCAGAAATTGAAGATCCCGATTTGCGGGATGAACTGTTTGCAACTATTGATGAAACGTTGGTGAATGCAGATGCGTGAACAATTTCCTTTTTTCTCAGCTAATCCTGACCTCGTCTATCTGGACTCTGCGGCAACAAGTCAAAAGCCGCAAAGCGTCTTAGACGCGATCACGAACTATTATGTCAACGACAATGCCAATGTCCATCGCGGCTTGTATAAGCTCGCCTACAACACGACGGAGGCCTTCGAAGGCATTCGGGCGCAGGTGGCCAAGTACCTCAACGCCAAGCGGCCAGAAGAGATCACCTTCACCCGTTCGACTTCAGACGGCTTGAACTTGGTGGCTTCGAGCTTCGGGCCCACCGTTGTCCATGCAGGCGACGAGATCTTGGTGTCCGGTGCAGAGCATCACTCCAACTTCATTCCATGGCAGCAGCTCGCCAAGGCGACCGGGGCCACGTTCGTCGTCGCGCCGGTCAAGCCAGATGGCGACACAGACGAAGCCCAGCTGGCCCGGCTGATCTCTGATAAAACCAAGATCCTGGCCGTGGCGCAGGTGACCAACGTCTCTGGCGGGGTGGTCGACGTGCGCAAGCTGGCAGACAAGGTGCACGCCAATGGCGGCTACATCGTCGTCGATGGGGCCCAATCCGTGCCGCACATGCCGGTTGACGTGCAGGCGATCGCGGCAGACTTCTTCGCCTTTTCTGGCCACAAGGTCTACGGTCCGACTGGTTCTGGGGCGCTGTATGGTCGCTATGAACTCTTCGACGCGATGCCTCCGATTCAATTCGGCGGTGAGATGATTGATGAAGTCCAAGACCAACAAAGCACCTGGGCAGAGGTGCCGCTGAAGTTTGAGGCCGGCACCCCGAACATGGGCGGGGTCTTCGGGCTTGGCGCGGCGCTTGATTTCATGCGCCAACAAGACATGGCGCAGGTCATGCAGGCGGAGAATCAACTCGTGCGTGCGACGCGCCACGCCTTAAGCGAGATTCCCGGCATGATCTTGTACGGGAGCGACGCGTCGTTGGCTACCGTTTCGTTCAACCTAGAAGGCGTGCATCCGCATGATCTGGCGACGTTCCTCGATGAACAAAACATCGCGGTGCGGGCGGGGCATCACTGCGCCCAGCCACTGATGGCGCGCTTAGGCATCCCGGCAACGGCCCGGGCAAGCTTTGGTATCTACAACAACCAAGCCGATGTCGATCAATTAGTTGCTGCTGTCCGCCAAGCAGGGGGGTATTTCCATGGCACTGACTAGACTCGATCAGATGTACCGGCAGGTGATTTTGGATGAAGCATATCATCCGCGCCACCATGGCAAGCTTGAGCAACCCGACCGTGAGATCACCCTGCGCAATCCGTCTTGTGGTGATGTGTTGACGTTACAACTGAAGCTAGCGGACAACAAGGTGCAAGACGCGGTGTTCTCCGGCTCTGGCTGCACCATTTCGCAGGCGAGCGGTAGCCTGATGACCGATCAGATCATCGGCCACACGCCAGACGAGATTCAAGACATGGTCGCGACGTTCTCTGATCTTGTGATCGACGGGGAAAACCCGCGTGAAGATATTTTGGGTGATGCGGCGATCTTGAAAGGCGTCCACCAGTTTCCGGCACGCGTGAAGTGTGCGATGTTGGCGTGGAAGGCCGCGAGTCAAGTATTAACGGAAGGTGATGCGAATGCCTGAAACAAAGAATACGAAAAATAACGAAAGTGTCGCCGATACGGTCGATTTTTTACCGACCGAAAACCCTGGCGACTTTCATGATAAAGAACATCCGGTCTTCGATGCCGGCCACGGGCTGACCGAAGACATCGTCCGCGCGATTTCCGCGGAAAAGAAGGAACCGCAGTGGATGCTCGATTTTCGCCTGAAGTCGTATAAGACGTACTTGAAAATCAAAGACCCCGACTTCGGCCCGGATTTATCCGCTCTCGACCTCGATCACATGCGTTACTACATCAAGGCGACCGATAAGACTTACAAGGATTGGGAAGACGTGCCTGACGACATCAAGAACACCTTCGATCGCCTCGGGGTCCCACAAGCGGAGCGTAAGTACCTTGCCGGGGCCAGCGCCCAGTATGAATCCGAAGTGGTTTATCACAACATGCACGATGAATTCGAAAAGCTTGGCATCATTTTCGAAGACATGGATTCGGCGGTCAAAGATTACCCAGAAATCGTCAAGCAATACTTCGGCACGCTGGTTCATCCCAGCGACAACAAGTTTGCGGCGCTGAATTCTGCCGTCTGGTCTGGAGGTAGCTTCATCTACGTTCCTGCCGGGGTGCAAACTGACGTGCCGATTCAGTCATATTTCCGGATCAACGCAGAAAACTCTGGCCAATTCGAGCGGACGCTGATCATCATCGAACCAGGCGCCCACATCAATTATGTCGAAGGCTGCACGGCGCCGAGCTATTCTAGTGATTCGTTGCACGCGGCGGTGGTTGAAGTCTTCGTGCAAGACGACGCGTATTGTCGCTACACGACGATTCAGAACTGGTCCAAAAACGTCTTCAGTCTGGAGACGAAACGGGCCCAGGCGCTGAAGAACGCCACGATGGAATGGGTCGATGGCAACCTCGGCTCCAAGACGACCATGAAGTACCCAAGCGTCTACCTCGATGGTGAAGGCGCGCGCGGCACGATGTTGTCCGTTGCGGTCGCCGGTGAAGGGGTCGATCAAGATAACGGGGCGCGCATGATTCATAACGCGCCGAACACGAGCTCCAACATCATCTCCAAATCGATCGCCCGCAACGGTGGCCGAGTCGATTATCGCGGCACGGTGCGCTTCACCAAGAAGGCGGCCAACGCCTTTTGCCATGTGGAGTGTGACACGATCTTGATGGATGAGAAGTCCAAATCGGACACGATTCCTTATAACGAGATTCATAACGCGACGGCGACGATGGAACATGAGGCCAAGGTCTCCAAGGTTTCCGAAGAGCAACTCTATTATCTGATGAGTCGCGGCGTGTCAGAAGCCAAAGCCACCGAGATGATCATCATGGGCTTCGTCGAACCGTTCACCAAGGAACTGCCGATGGAATATGCGGTGGAACTCAACCGTCTGATCGGGATGGAAATGGACGGCGGGATCGGCTAGGCACTGCGTTTTGATACTCCCCTGTACGGCCTGAGTCGGACGCACAGGGGATTTTTTGTGCGTTTTGACATTTACAAGCATTTCAATTAGGCTAATGTCTAACCAGTAAGGAGGTTGGCTTGTGCAAGCACTTGTTGTTCCAGATGCAACTGTAAGAACCATCGCGGCCTTGCAATGGCAGGACGTTTCGGCTCCTGATCCAGAGCCCGATGAGGTGCTGATCGCGGTCAAAGCGGTCGGTTTGAATCCGGTGGACGCCAAGTTGGTGACGACTGGCAATGCTGCCTGGCAGTATCCGCATGTATTAGGCTTAGATGCTGCTGGGGTGGTCGTGGCAGTCGGGGCGCAGGTGCACGACTTTTGCGTCGGGGAGCGCGTTTGCGGCCACGGTGATTTGGCCAAGCCGGGTTGTTTTGCGGAATTGGCGGTGGCCAAAGCCGCGGCGCTGGCACCGATACCGGCAGGAATGGCGTTTACCACCGCCGCAGCATGTCTATGCGCGGGGCTAACGGCGTATCAAAGCCTGTATCGCAAGGCCAACCTTGCCGCCGCAGACAGCATCTTGATCCATGCCGGTGCGGGCGGGGTTGGAAGCATGGCGATTCAGTTGGCCAAGCATGCGGGCTTGCGGGTCTACACGACGGTGTCTGCCGCCAAGCGCGATTTTGTCACGCAATTGCATCCGGATCGGATCATCGACTACCGTCGAGAAGACGTGACGGCCGTCATTGCCGCGCTCACAAAAGGGTTAGGCGTCGACAGCGTGATGAACACGATCGGCCAACCAGATGCCGATCTGCCGCGTCTGGCGTATAACGGCCAGCTGGTGTGCGTCCTTGATCTGCCAACCGCCGTCCCGGCCAATTTGGCGTTGACGGTGGCCAATATCGACCTGGGCGGCGCCCACCGGAGCCACAATCCCAAGCAGGTGCAGGCATTGGGTCAGATGACCCGAGCATTGTTGGCGCTGGTCGCCGCGGGGCAGGTCGCGCCGATGATCACCAAGACGTTGGCATTTGCGGATATTCCGCAAGGGCTAGAAGCGCTGCAGGCAGCACGGGTGACAGGCAAATGGGTGGCCGTGGTATAATAGCGCAATGGAGGGATTCGACATGAGCGATGACTTGAACCAATTCATCAAGGCGAAGGCCTTGGGGATTCCGACGATAAAACCCGATGAAAAACGCGCCTTTTTGGGCAATTTCCGAGAGCGCGTGGCCATGGCGGTCACGGTGCGTCAGCTTCACGATCCGCGAATCTTTGCGATG
This sequence comes from uncultured Lacticaseibacillus sp., assembly GCA_934293835.1. Classification (GTDB taxonomy): domain Bacteria; phylum Bacillota; class Bacilli; order Lactobacillales; family Lactobacillaceae; genus Lacticaseibacillus. Next base: position 6,677 of record CAKQZO010000054.1, read on the forward strand.
ATCGATACGGTGTTGGCCAAATATCCCCAATATCGAATCTATCTTAATGGTCGGATGAGTCAGGCACTGATCACGCAATACATGCAACAGGCGATCGCGCATGACTATCAATTCACGGTGATGGCCCAAACCGGCATGCGCGTTGACCGGCGCGTGACGGCGGATGATTTTGGTTGGGTACTGGCGCATCCCACCGAAAAAATCTCGCGGCCAATCTTATTGTGATGGAGGCAGGTATGGACGAGTTAACCAGGATCTATCAGGAGATTCAGAAGCTGCATGCGGGGTTGGTCGCCGGGGAGCGCTTCGCCACGCTGCCTCAAGACTTTGCCACGTTGATGGCAAGCCGGGTTGATGCAGCACCCACGCCAGTGATCGTCACCAGCGATGATGAAGCGGCCATCGAGCAGATCAAGCAGATCACCGCGCGGGTGAAGCAAGAAAAGTTGCCACAGGTCAGTGATGACGAGTTGGCCTTTTTGGTTGCGCATCTGGCGAGTCTGAATCCCTTGGTGCGCGACAAAGGTGTCTTCTTTTGCCTGAGTGACCTCTTGCAGGCGAACGTGCTGACGATCCAGCAGGTCAGGTGGCTCTTCAAGCGCCTGCAAGCGCCTGATGTGTTGTATGCGCACATCATGGAGCCAAAAAACGATGGGGTGTTCCTGCGCAGCTTTGCGGTGATGATCCTTAGCACCGTCGTTTATGTCGATCGGAATCGCTATCACGTCTTGACCAAAGCGGATTACGCTGGGCTGGTCGTTCCGCTGGCGACTTACATCGCGCTGGAAAAAGACGGGCGTGGCTATGTTGACGACAAAGGTTGGGCGCACGCCTACACGCACATCGGCAATTTGCTCGACGAGTTGACGCAAGTCACCACGCTGACGCGGGCAGAAAAAGTTTTTCTCCTCATCGCCGTGATGAACGGCTGGCAACAGATGGATGTGGCCTTGGTGTTTGGTGAAGATCAGCGCATTGCCTTGTACTTAACGAATCTTGCGAACAAACATCAGTTTTATGCGCAATCGTTGGTGATGTGTTTCACGCAATGGCAAAAGGCGCTGCAGGCGTTGCGGCCGGTGGAGTCGGTTGCCTTTTGGAATCGTTGGTATAATCGGAGCCGGCTGTTAGAGGCCTGCATCATGCGGGCAGACATGCCGCAGACGGTGGTCGATTATTTACAGAAAATTATTGATATGTATTGATCCCATGCGGGGCTGTGACGTCATTGTCGCAGCCTTTTTTGCATGGATAACCATTATTTTATTCTCGTAGGCAGGCTGATTAGATAACGTTAAAGACTATACTTTAGCTGAATAGACCCGGTAAAATGACAAAATGCCAAGATTAATCCACGGGTTCCTCACTCGTCTATCATGTGAAATATAGAGTATTCACAAATGGAAATAATAAAAAAGACTATATTTATGTAATTGCACGTGACATGACAATTGTGCTAGCCAAGCACAATATTTTTTTGTATAATATTGATGACGAAATGATATTTTTGTTTCGTAATGCTGATTGTGAAATCGAGACGATATGGGAGTGAACACGATGCAAAAGGAACAACCGGCGTTGCGTATCCTGGGGGAACGCGTGCGCCATTATCGTAAGCTGAAAGGTATGTCTCAAGCGGAATTGGCCAAAGGCATCTGCACGCAAGCGACGATCAGTCTGATCGAAAAACGGAATAAGGTCCCGAGCATGAATATATTGGTGCGGCTGATCGAGCGCCTCGGCGTATCGATGAGCGACGTGGTGGTCGAACACCGCGACCGCACGCAACAGCTTTTAGGTGAGGTCGAAAAAGAGGTGCGCCATAACGATTACACGTTGGCGGCCACGGTATTGAACAAGTTGAATCCAGACAAGTTGCGCAATGAAGTCGACAAGAAACGCTATTACTATTTCCGCGGGATGACCGAACTGTTCGCTAGGCATGCGCCTGACGAGGCGATTTATTACTTCGGGCGGGTGTTAAATCCGTTGACGAATCGCGATCGTGACCTGCTGGTGATTATGGCGACGCTCGGCTTGGGCTTGGCGTATGCGGAAAAAGGCGCGCAGGAACGAGCCCGTGTGTATATCGACCAAGCGCTTGGGCTACTGAAGGATATGCCGCTGAAGGAAGCGAAGTATCTCGACGTTGAGCTGACGATCTATTGGCACACCGCCCGGATCTATTACGAATTAGGCGAATATCAACAAGTGTTGAAACACGTGGCCGCTGGGATCGATGTGGCCGTCGATCACGACTCGCTGTTCTTGCTCGACGAGTTATATACGCTGCGTGCTCGGGCCTTGCAGGCATTGGGAGACGAGCAGGCCGAGGCGATGTATCTGATTGCCAAGGCGTTGGCCAAAGTCAACCGCGCCGCGGGATTAGAGGCGTTCATCGAATCTGCAACGGCCTCAGCGTAACAAGCGACATGCACTTCGGGGTTGCGACAAGATCGCGGCCCTGTTTTTTATGTCGCGAATATTCCAATGATGTGACGTGCCAAAAAGCGCCGGCATGTATTATAATCATGATATTAAACTGTGAAGTAGAGGGTGCCGAAATGGTAACGATTAGAGATGTGGCGAAGCTGGCAGGGGTCTCAATGACCACGGTTTCGCGCGCTTTCAATGAAAAGGCTGTGATCAAAGCGGAGACGCGGCAGCAAATTTTACGAATCGCCAAAGAAATCGGCTATGTGCCCAACTACAACGCCCGTGGGTTGGTGACCAACCGCAAGTTTGTCATCGGCATTTTCTTCTCCAGCTTGAAAGACGGGACGTCGCAAAGCTTCTTGTCGACGATCATTAGCGCCGCGTATGAGATGCTACCCGATAATTATTTGCTATCCGTCAACGACATTCGCCGCATCACTGATGCCGAAGGGCTGGTGCGCAACCGGATGGATGGCGTCTTGGTGGTGAGTCAGTCGGAGCGTGATAATGAGTTTATCTACAAGATCAAGGCGTTGGCATTGCCGATGGTTGTGATCAACCGGCCGTTGAACAACCCGGAGATTTGGAACATTTCTGGTAACGGTCAGGTCGGGGTCAAGCAGGCGATGGATTATGCGGCCAGCCTGGGCCATCGCCGCGTGGGGATGATTGAAGGCATGCCTGGCTTTGCGAGTGCGGTTAACCGCCGGCAAGGTTTTGACGAAGGCGTCGCGGCGAACGGCTTGACAGTTGTGCCGGAAGCCGTTCAGGTCGGTGATTATTCTTCTGCCAGTGGGCAGGTGGCCATGGCGAAGATCCTCGCCCTTCCGCGAGCACAGTGGCCGACCCTCGTTTTTTGTGCGAATGATGATACTGCGATCGGCGCGCTGCACGCCTGCTTTGCCGCTGGCGTCTCTGTCCCTCAAGATATCTCGGTGATCGGGTTTGATGACAGCTATTATGCGCAGATGAGTGTCCCGGCGCTGACAACGATCAAGAAGCCAATCGTCGAGATGACGAAGCAGGGCTTGGCCGACCTTTTGCAGCTGGTCGAAGGCGAAATCCCGGCTGGCCCGATTCAGAGTAAGATCGAGCCGCGGTTGATGATTCGCGATTCGGTACGCACAATTTGAATCAAAAAAATCAGGTGTTGCTTCGCCCTAGGG
>CAKQZO010000055.1 GCA_934293835.1 uncultured Lacticaseibacillus sp.
GTCAACGACTGCGGTGATCGGGCAGGCGGCCTGATTGATCAGCTCTTGAAAGAAACGGACGCCATGTTTGGTGATGAGGCCGAGCGGACCGAAGGTGGGGGTGCGGAAGGTGGCAACGTTGGTTGTGTGTGTCTTGGTGACGAAACGGGCGGTGTGAATCTCATCGTTCATCACCACCAAGCACCCTTTGCCGCGTGCGGCGGGGTCAGCCGCGGTGCGGATGGCATTGAGATAGTTGACCCCACCGTCTGCGCCGTCTTCGTTGCTGGAGCGCATCGCGCCGGTGACAACGACCGGAATCGTACTGGGTAAGGTCAGGTCGAGGAAATACGCGGTTTCCTCAAGGGTGTCGGTGCCGTGGGTGACCACAACGCCATCGATTCCTTCGGCCTCGGCTTGGCGAATGCGTTGGGTCAACGCCAGCATGTGTGTGGGGGTGATGTGCGGTGAAGGCAGATTGAAGAAATCCTCACTATGAACATGGATGTCAGCGGCGAGGGTGGCTTGTTGGGTGAGTAGCGGGTTGGCCGCTGTTGGGGCAACGGCACCATGGGCATCTTGGCTCATGGCAATGGTTCCCCCGGTGTGCAAGGCGAGAATGTGGACCATCGAAATTCCTCCTAACGGCAAAAAAACACTTCGCTTGGAAGTGTTTTTTTAAGGGAATCCCCGCAAGCGGGGATGAATGAATCTAGTTTGGTTACTGTCCAATATCATACTGATATTAGGTTAAAAAATTCCGGGGAGCGGCTATGAACTTGCAGATAATTTCGCGAGATATTATTAATAATTCTCTAATCTTAAATCGATGATGGCAGTCGCTAGTTAATAATGAGGAGCTTACCAACTAGCGGGATAAACGCTAACTTTCGCGATTTTCCTGATTATAAGCGGCTATACCGGCTGATGAGGCGTTTATAGGCGTGGCCATACGAACAACATTTGGGTTGATTTTCAAAATGTCTGCGTTATGATATTGGGGTACCACAAATACAGGAGTAGGGTCTGCCGCGTTAAGTGCCAGTGGAACGGAATGTGAACACTGGACGAAAGCATTGCTGCGGTGGCGGACCCGCATTCGCCTAGTTGTGATCCTGCGTAAGTTGGCAAATTGGTGTCAAGTTACCGGGGATTAGGCGTCTCCTACAAAAGGAGATTGTCAGCATGCAGACTTTATCATTTACTTCCGCCAAGTTCACGACCAAAACGACGGTGAGCTTGGCCATGTTCATGGCCTTAGACCTTATCTTGAGGCGATTCAGTTTTGGCAATAGCTTCATCCGAATTGGGCCAGCATTTATCGCCACGGTCTTGGCTGCGTATTATCTCGGTCCGTGGCTGACCGCGATCGGTGCGGCGCTTTGCGACCAACTCAATGTCTTGGTTTTCAATCCGGGACTAGATTTTCCTGGGTTCACCATTACGGCAATCGTCGGGGCGATTCTATACGGGGTTTGGTTGTACAAAAAGCCCGTCCGCCTGTGGCGAGTAATCGTTGCCGTCGGCTTAGTCACCTTGATCTGCAACGTTTTGTTGAATACCGTATGGTTGAATATGCTGGGCACCCCTTGGCAAGGCGTGATCGGCGTTCGCCTGCTCAAAGACGCGATCATCTTACCGATCCAAGTTGCGATCAGCTATGGAATCTTGAAGTCTGTTGCAAGAATTCATCCATATCTATAATGTCTATAAGGACGCCTGCGGGGGTCCTTTTTAATATGGGAAAAAGCGGTATAATAGGCGGATAGTAAACTTACGGAGGCAATCATGGAATTATTGGCAATCGATACGTCGAATCAGGCGATGAGTGTGGCGGTCATGCACGACACGACTTTATTGGCTGAAGCGACGATCAATCACAAGAAGACGCACAGTGAACAGTTGTTGCCGACGATTCAACGACTATTGGCCGTCGCGGGGCTAACCCCTGAAGCGCTTGATCGCATCGTGGTCGCCGATGGCCCGGGGTCTTATACGGGTATTCGCATTGCGGTGACGACAGGCAAGACGTTGGCGTACACGTTGAACAAGGAGCTCGTCGGCATCTCCAGTCTGGCGACGCTAGCGGCTGGTGTCGGCAACACGCAGGCGTTGATCGTACCGTTAATGGATGCACGACGCCAGAATGTATTTGCAGGCGGCTATCAATGGCGTGCAGGCGAGCTGATCAATGTGATTCAAGACGCACATCTCAGCCTCGCGCAACTGTTAGAAGAAGTGCGGGTGCTGCGGCAGCCTGCGGTGTTTGTCGGGGCCGATGTCAGCAAGTTCGAGGCTGATATCCGCGCGACGCTAGGGGCCCAAGCGCAGTTGGCTGATCCGCTGACGGCTTATCCCCGGGCTAGCCGCTTGGCGCTTTTGGGGCGGCAGGCAAAGCCAGTGTCGGTGTTTGATTTTGTGCCACGCTACCTGCGCTTGACAGAGGCAGAACGTACTTGGCTTGCGACTCACGATGATAAAGGACATGAGCCTTATGTTGAGAAAGTTTAGAGAATGGTTTGAGAACGAACCGCCGGCGCCTTTGGCCTTTCCTGCGCAAAAGGTGACGCTTAACGAGCGCGCCTATACGTTGCGGCGGATGACGAATCAAGATATCGATGCGGCTTTGGCCATTGAGCGGGCAGTGTATAACGACACCCCTTGGGATCGGGTCGCCTTTTTGTCAGAGCTGCGCAAGCGGCAACACAGCCTGTATCTGGTGTTGACCTTGCCGGACGGCTTGGTGGTGGCCTTCGTCGGCTGCTGGTTTTCAAGAGCCGAGGCGCATGTCACCAACATTGCCGTTGATCCGAGTGTGCAACATCAAGGTATCGGCCGGTTTTTGATGCAGGTGATGCTGGCCAAGGCGCTTGATTTCGGTAGCCGGCGGTTGACCCTTGAGGTACGCACCGATAACGTGATCGCCCAGGCGCTGTATCACTCGCTGGGCTTTCATGATGGCCGAATCAAAAAAGGGTATTACATTGCCAATCACGATGACGCGATGGACATGTGGCGGGATTTAGATTAAAGGAGCAAGCAATATTGAGCCAACCAGAACTGATTTTAGCTTTTGAAAGTAGTTGTGATGAAACCAGCGTCGCCGTCATCAAAGATGGCGACACGATCCTGAGCAACATCATTGCGACGCAGATCAACTCACACAAACGTTTTGGCGGGGTCGTCCCAGAGGTCGCCAGTCGCCATCATGTGGAGCAGATCACTGTCGTGACCGATATGGCGCTCAAAGAGGCGGGGGTAACTTACACCGATCTCGATGCGGTTGCGGTGACTTACGGGCCCGGGCTGGTCGGTGCGCTGTTGATCGGCGTGACCGCGGCCAAGACGATCGCCTTTGCACATCACCTGCCACTGATCCCAATCAACCACATGGCGGGCCATATTTATGCGGCCCGCTTCGTTCAGCCCTTGCAGTATCCGCTATTGGCATTGGTCGTTTCTGGCGGGCATACCGAGCTGGTGTTCATGCAGGCGGCAGGAGACTTCGAGATTATCGGTGACACGCGTGACGATGCGGCGGGTGAGGCGTATGACAAGATCGGGCGGGTGTTGAAGATCCCTTATCCCGCCGGTAAGGAAGTCGATCGTCTCGCCCATCTGGGGCAGGACACGTTTCATTTTCCGCGGGCGATGGCGGATAGCGACGACCTAGACTTCAGCTTTTCGGGGTTGAAGTCGGCGTTCATCAACACTGTCCACCATGCCGATCAGATCGGAGAGACGCTCAGCCGCGAAGACCTCGCCGCGAGTTTTCAGGCGGCAGTGGTCGATGTGCTGGTCGCCAAGACGATGCGCGCCTTGCACACGTATCCGGTCGCGCAGTTAGTGGTCGCAGGCGGGGTCGCGGCCAATCAGGGACTGCGCGAAGCCTTAACGGCCGCGCTGGCCAACACCGATGTCACCCTCATCGTGCCACCATTGCGCTTATGCGGGGACAACGGGGCGATGATCGGCGCGGCGGCGCATGTTGAGCGCGCCCATGGCCACTTCGCCGATGCTAGTCTGAATGCCGACCCGGGTTTGGATTTTGCGCATGCCTAAGATGACTTATCAGGTGATCGCAACGGATCTAGACAGCACGTTCATGCATGATGGTATGACGATCGCCGCTTTGAACATACAGATGGTGCAACAGGCGGTCGCAGGCGGGGCTCATTTTGTGATCGCCTCGGGACGCCAAGCCAAGGCGATCGGCCAGGTGCAAGCCAAAGTCGGCGTGAGTGGGGCCAAGGTCTGTTTGAATGGTGCCTATGTGGTTTCAGCGTCTGGACAGGTATTAGTCGCCGCGCCAGTGGCCCCGAAGCTGCTCCCGCGGTTGTTCGAGTTGGCTCAGGCGGCCAGCGTCAACATGATGTTGTATCGTGCTGAGGGGGTGTATCGCTACGAGGTGACGCACAGCCTTGCTTGACGGGCGGCCTTTTTGGTGCACGGACGTGGGCGGAATCGCTTGTTCCACACGTCTACCCAAATGCAACGACTCCTGCACCAAGAACACATCTATAAGGTCGGGTTCAATCATCCCGAGCATGCCGTGTTGGTGCGCCTACGCACGCAACTCGAAACACTCAACGACATCACGTTGGTGTGGGCGTCGCCGAATTTTCTTGAGGTCACTGCGGCTGGGGTCGATAAGCTCAGCGGCTTGGCGGCTTTGGTCGCCGACTGGGGGCTGACGCTGGCCGATGTCGTGGCTTTTGGCGATTATGAGAATGACCTGGCGATGCTTGCAGGGGTCGGCCATGGGGTAGCGATGAGCAATGCCTTGCCAGAGGTTAAGGCGGTTGCCCAAGAAGTGGTGCCGAATGATGACCACAGTGGTGTGGGCCGCACGTTGCGGCAATTGCACCGTGACAATTGAAAGCCAAAAAACACTTACCTGCGCCAGGTAAGTGTTTTTGACTAGTCCTATTCGAAGGCTTCGAGTTCTAGTTCGGCTTGTTCCCAGGCGTCTTCAGCTGCCTGGGTTTGGGTGTTGAGGTCGTCGAGTTGGGCTTGGAGTGTTTGCATCTTGACGTAATCGCTCAAGACTTCAGGCGCTGTCATCTGTTCTTGCACGGTGGCGATTTGGCCTTCGAGGGCTTCCATCTGTGCTTCGAGCTTGGCCACTTCCCGTTCGAGCTTGCGTTGGGCGCGCTGTTGGTCTTTAGATTGTTGGTAATTCGATGCCGCCGTGGTCGAGGCCTGGGCAGTTGGTTCGGCCTGGGCTTTTGCGGCTTGTTCCTCGGCCTGTTTTTCGGCAAGTTTCTCTTGGTAATAATCCCAGTTACCGAGGAACATGGTGCCGCCGGTGGGCTCGATCTCGACGATGCTGGTGGCCAATTCGTTGATGAAGTAGCGATCATGTGAGACGAACAAGACGGTCCCGCCAAAATCGGCGAGCGCTTCTTCTAGGACTTCCTTGGAGTTGATGTCGAGGTGATTCGTCGGTTCGTCAAGGATCAAGAAGTTGTCGTGCTTGAGCGACAGCTTCGTCAACTCGAGGCGGGCTTTTTGGCCACCAGACAAATCGGCAACGGTCTTGGTGACATCATCGGCGCTGAACAAGAACGCGGCCAAGGCAGCCCGCACATCTTTTTCGGGCATCGTCGGATGGTCATCCCAGATTTCGGCGAGCACCGACTTGTTCCAGTGCAGTTGGTGCTGATCTTGGTCATAGTAACCAGTGGTCACGTTGGTGCCGAACTGAGCACTGCCACTGAGAAAAGGAATCTGGCCGAGAATGGATTTCAACAAGGTTGATTTGCCGACCCCGTTTTGGCCGATGATCGCGATGCGGTCCCCCTTGTTGACCTGGAAGCTGATCGGCCCGGCCATCGGTGCGGCGGTTTCATAGCCGACGGTGGCCGCTTGCACCTTCAACACCTCGTTGCCACTGATGGTCTCGGGGGTGAAGCGGAAATGAACGGTTTTTTCCCGGCCTTGGGGACGCGCGAGGACATCCATTTTCTCCAGTTGCTTGCGTCTTGCCTGGGCTTGTTTCGTCGAGCTGGCCCGCACGATGTTCTTGGCAACGAAGTCTTCTAGCTTATGAATCTCTTCTTGCTGCTTCTCATAGGCCTTCCAAGCCAAGGCCCGATTCTCCGCCTTTTGTTTCAAGTAGCCGGAGTAGTTGGTCTTGTAGTGAATTGATTTGCTGGGGGTCAGTTCGTAAAGCTCGCTGATCACATGATCGAGGAAATATTGGTCATGTGAGACGGTCAAGATGGCCCCTGAATAGGTTTTGAGGTACCCTTCTAGCCAAGAGAGGGTGTCGATGTCAAGGTGGTTCGTGGGCTCATCTAAGATGATCAAGTCATGGTGTTCCAAAAGGAGCTTGGCCAGCGCTAAACGGGAGCGCTCGCCGCCACTGAGGGTGCCGATCGGCTTGTCGTAGGTACTATCATCGAACTGGAACCCATGAAGGACTGAGCGGATTTCGGCTTGATAACCGTAACCGTTTTGCGCCTGGAAGTCATGCTGAATCTGATCGTATTGGCTCATGACTTGGGCGTAGGCTTCTTGGTCGGCGGCCAAGGCAGGATCGGCGATCTCAGCCTCCAAGGCGTGCATCCGTTTTTCCATGGCGATCAGCGGTTCAAAAATCGTCAGCATCTCAGCAAAAATCGTTCGGTGCGAATCCAGCCCAGAGTCTTGGGCGAGGTAGCCGATCGAGACGTTCTTGCTGACAGTGACTTGGCCATAGTCTGGTGGGTTGATCCCGGCCAGGATTTCGAGGAGCGTTGTTTTGCCAATCCCGTTGGGGCCGACGAGGCCGACGCGCGCCCCGGTCTGGACTTCGAGATTGATCCCCGTAAACAAATCGGTACCATCGAAGGTGCGGCCGACTTGCTGGGCTTGCATAATGATCACGGTGATTACATCCTTTTCTCAATATCGTAGTTTCAATATAACACATTCATGGTGGCTGTTTCTTTTGGCGGTTGTGAATTTTTTTGCTCAAGGGATACCGATTTACTTGCGTTCACGCCGCAAAGCGGTTACTATCGTTTAAGAAGCATGAAAGCTGATTCACAATGGCGACGTCACGGTAGACAGCGTGACAATGGAGGACACAGCAACTATGGCAGAAACGATCATCCCTAAGGCAACGGCCAAACGCCTACCCTTATATTACCGGTATTTAACTTTCTTGGCGAATTCTGGGACAACAAAAATCAGCTCCACAGAGTTATCTGAAGCGGTAAAAGTCGACTCAGCGACGATTCGTCGTGATTTTTCGTATTTTGGTGCGTTAGGCAAGCGCGGGTATGGCTATGATGTCGATGCGCTCATCAAGTTCTTCAAGAAGATCCTGAATCAGGATCGGCTGACGAACGTCGCCTTGGTCGGGGTCGGCAACTTGGGCCACGCGCTGTTGAATTATAACTTCCGCCAAGCCAACAATATTCGAATCAGTGCCGGATTTGATCTGAATCCCGAAATCGCCGGAACGATTCAAAGTGGGGTGCCGATCTATCCGATGGCGGAGATGGTTGAGCAACTCAAGGAACAGCAAATCGAAATCGTGATCCTGACGGTGCCGACAGATGCGGCTCAAGATATCACTGACGACTTAGTCAAGGCGGGCATCAAGGGCATTATGAACTTTACCCCGCTGCGTATCTCTGTGCCTAGCTATGTGCGGGTACAAAATGTCGATTTGGCGACCGAATTGCAGACGCTGATCTATTTCCTGGAACATTATGGCCCGACCCTCAAAGAAACCGAGGACGATTCGGAACAATCATAAAAGTAGTTAAACGCAATGCGGATGGCACGCATTGCGTTTTTATTTGGTTTGATGAGTAATGAGCAAACAAGTGCATGCGTGTCGTTGGGGGACAATTCCCGCGATTATTGCCCAAAATATGTGAAAGTTTTCGCAGTCTTAGCGTGACATAATTTTCTGTGATAAGAATTAGTACAGTTTGTTGATTGGCTGACACTAACTGTCTGTTTTAAAGCGCGTCCACCTACGAATGGCGGAGTTGAATTTGAAAATGAGGCCACCGGCGCATCTATTAGCGGCGGTAGCCTCAACAATTATAGGTCTGGATTGAAAATCGTATAAACTTGATCGGTGTTGCTACTCCAAGAGAAGTTGCTGTTGGCGTTGTTTTCTTTGATGCTTTCGTTGTTAAGGGTTTCGCTGCTCAAGCCTAAGGCCGCGCGTAGCCGATCAGAAACTTTTTGGAGTTCGTCATTGGAAGGAATCTGATAACTTAAGTAGTTGCCGTAAGCGCTCGAGTAAACGTTGGCCGAGTGACCTTGGAGCGTACCAGTCTTGACCGTTGTGGCCGCGTCGCGGTAGTTCGTGAAGATGCCAGTCATGTCGTTGAAGGTCAGGTTGGTTTGGAGATTGTTGGAAACGGTGTTGAGTAGCTGGGTGAAGTTGCTCAGGCTGTCCAAGGAAATGGCCTTTTTCAAGATGGCCTTGATGACTTGTTGTTGGCGTTTTTGCCGGCCGTAATCGCCTTGAGGATCTTCGTGGCGCATGCGGGCATAGGCTAAGGCGTGCTTGCCATCGAGGTGCATCTTGCCTTTGGTGAAGTGATAGTTACCGGAATACGAATCGGTGAAGGAAAACGGCACGTTGACATCGACCCCGCCGACGGCATTGACTACCTTTTCCAGCGCGCCCATATTGACCGTCAGATAGTATTTGATCGGGACGTTGACCAGCTTGGAGACGGTGTTGACCGCCATGTCCGAGCCGCCGACGTTGTAGGCCGCGTTGATTTTTTGCATATTGAACGACTTGGCGCCGATCAGTTGGGCGACCGTGTCGCGCGGAATGGAAACCATGGTGGTGGTTTTCTTCGCCGGATTGACGACCGCAACGATCATCGTGTCGGAATTACCTTTATATTTGCGGCCGAGCGCGCCGGTATCGACACCGAGAAGCAACGCGGCAAAGGGTTGCTTATTCTTGATTGCGGTGCTGACTTGTTGATTTTTAAGTCCGGAATAGGTGCTATCTAAGGCGTATTTAGTTTGACTGTACAGGCGCAAAGCGTAGGCCCCGCCGGAAAAAGCTAGTACACAGATGATTAACCACACCCACCGCGACCAGCGGCGAGGGGGATTGGATGATTGTCGTCGAGCGCTACGCGTTTGCATGATCTCCTCCATCGTTGAGCGACGTGTCCGCCGTTCTGGTTGTTTGCTCATAAAAATAGTGTACAGCCACGGGGGGCGAACGGAAAGTGGTGGGGCAAGGTTTTACACAAATTAAAAGTTGGCACTCACAAGGTAAGATTGCTATTTAGGGCTTGCATTCCTTGGTGAAACTGGTTATAGTAGTCGTTGTGGTTAGCACTTAGAGATGAAGAGTGCTAAAACTAAAAACATCATTTTATGGAGGGATTGCCTTGTTAAAGCCATTAGGAGATCGCGTCATCGTTCAGGTCGTTGAAGAAGAGGAACAGACCGTTGGGGGCATCGTACTTGCGAACAATGCCAAGGAAAAGCCTCAATCCGGCAAGGTTGTTGCAGTCGGCGAAGGCACACGTACCCCAGAGGGTAAAGTGCTCGCCCCTGCCGTTAAGGTCGGCGATGTCGTGGTTTATGACAAGTATGCGGGTTCTGAAGTGAAGAATGACGGCGAGAAGTATTTGGTTCTGCACGAAAAGGACCTTATGGCCATCGTCGACTAACCTAGGGCAATACTAGGTTGGATTAAATAACTAAGTCTAAATATGAGGTGAAGATACACATGGCAAAAGAAATTAAGTTCTCTGAAGACGCTCGTCGTTCGATGCTTGCCGGTGTCGACAAGCTGGCAGATACTGTTAAGACC
>CAKQZO010000056.1 GCA_934293835.1 uncultured Lacticaseibacillus sp.
GAGGATATCACGTAGCACTCAAGTCGACTGAACAACTTTGAACTTGATACAACTTTTACTATACGAGGAGGAATGCTGATGGCAAAAACAAGTACACGCTATGTTTGTAGCAACTGCGGGCGCACGTTCGCGTCATATCTAGGCCGGTGCCCGAATTGCGGGGCCTGGAATACGATCGAAGAAGAAGTCGTGACGCCTGCCGTCAGTAAGGCCGCGGCGCCGCGGCATTCGGTCGATGGCCGGCAGATTCGGCCGCAGCGGTTGGATGATGTGGAGGTTCAAGAAGAAACCCGGATCGGCTCCGGGTTGAGTGAACTCAACCGGGTGCTTGGCGGTGGAATCGTTCCCGGAAGCCTGATCCTGATCGGCGGCGATCCTGGGATCGGGAAGTCGACGCTGCTGCTCCAAGTCTCCGGCACCTTGGCAAGCGCCAAGAACAAAGTGCTGTATGTTTCTGGAGAAGAGTCGGCCAGCCAGATCAAGATGCGCGCAGGGCGGCTGGGAGTCGGCAAGTCGGGGATGTACCTTTATCCAGAAACCGACATGCCCAGCATCGAGCAGGCGATCGATGAGATGCACCCCGATTATGTCGTGATCGATTCCGTGCAGACGATGAATATGCCGGAGATGAACGCCGCGGTGGGATCGGTGTCGCAGCTGCGCCAGGTGACCGCCGAGCTGATGCGCATCGCCAAGTCGAACATGATCACCATTTTCATCGTGGGGCATGTGACCAAAGAAGGGGCGATCGCAGGGCCGAAGATCTTGGAGCACATGGTCGATACCGTGCTTTATTTCGAAGGCGACATGCACCACACCTACCGGATGCTGCGTTCGGTGAAGAATCGCTTCGGCTCGACTAACGAGATCGGCATTTTTGAGATGCAAGAAAGCGGCCTGAAGGAAGTCGCCAACCCGAGTGAGCTGTTCCTCGAAGAACGGCTGGCCGGGGCGACCGGTTCTGCGGTCGTCGTCTCGATGGAAGGAACCCGGCCGATCCTCGTCGAGATCCAGGCGCTGATGACCCCAACCCAATACGGCAATGCCAAGCGTACGAGTACGGGGATCGATCACAACAAGGTCAGCCTGATCATCGCCGTGTTGGAGAAGCGCGCGAACCTGATGCTTCAAAACCAAGACGCATATCTGAAGGCGACCGGCGGGGTGCGGCTAGACGAGCCGGCGATCGACCTCGCCGTGGCGATGGCATTAGCGAGCTCTTATCGGGACAAGGAAATCTCCCCGACGGATTGCTTCGTCGGAGAAATCGGCTTGACCGGTGAAGTGCGGCGGGTCAACCGCATCGAAGAGCGGATCAAAGAGGCGGCAAAGCTTGGCTTCAAGCGAATTTTCGTGCCTAAGAATAATCTGCAAGGTTGGACTAGTCGTGATAAGATTGATGTAATCGGTGTCACCTCAATTGCTGAGGCGCTGGGCAAGGTCTTTGCCTGATGGCACCGGGAGTTCGTTTTGAAAGGAGGCTTGCGATATGAAAAAACGTGTGATCACGCTCATCTTTGCCATTGTCGGCATTGGGGTGGGGCTAGGATTGTTGCCAGCATTGTGGCAACTGTTGAATCTCGAGGATAGCACTTGGATCAACAATCCATTGGTCGACGCGTTGTTGGGACTAGTGATTTTCCTGATTTTGTCAGAGATGTCTGCTGGTTTCATCATCCGTGAGTTGAAAAAGGTTGAGGTGTTCCTTGGAAAACAATCACCGAGTTATCTGCTGTTTGGGAGTTTGGGTACCATCATCGGTCTGGTCTTAGCCGCCATTATTTCGATTCCATTCTATAATTTTCCAGACCCGTTCGGTGCGCTGATTCCCATCATCTTGATGCTTCTGCTAGGCTACCTCGGCTTTCGAATGGGGACGACGCGGCGCGATGAGTGGCGCAAGTTGCTCAGCATTCGGCCGAAGCCTAAAGATGCTGGTGAGACAGGCGCGATTCTCGAGCGCAAAGCCGACGAGAATTACCGCAAGTATAAGTTGTTAGACACGTCTGTGATCATCGATGGCCGCGTGGAGGCGATCGCCAAGACCGGCTTCATCGAAGGCACACTGCTTGTTCCGACTTTTGTCGTGCATGAATTGCAGCTGATCTCGGATTCGGCAGACGCGCTCAAGCGCGGGCGTGGTCGCCGCGGGCTCGACATCTTGAACCGGATGAAAGAAGATCCCGAGCTACAAGTTGAGATGTATGACGGTGACTTCGAGGACATGACCGAAGTCGATTCCAAGCTGTTGAAGCTGGCGAAGATGCTCGATGGCATCGTGATGACGAACGATTATAATCTCAACAAGGTCGCCCAGTTCCAAAACGTGCCGGTGCTCAACATCAACGCCTTGGCGAATGCGCTGAAGCCTGAAGTGCTTCCCGGAGAAGGCATGACGGTGAATGTGATCAAATCCGGAACCGAGCGGCAGCAAGGGGTTGCCTACTTAGAAGATGGCACGATGGTAGTGGTTGAAGATGGCCAGTTCTACATGAATCAGCCGCTGGCGGTGATCGTCACCTCGGCGATTCAAACCGCCGCTGGCCGGATGGTCTTCGCCAAGCCTGCCCATCAACAGAAGTCTTTACGGGAAACCGAAGAGAAGAAGCCGGCTGCCAAGGCAAAGAATAATGCCAAACATCGTTAAAAATCACCTTCTCACCGCGATTCCAACCGGATCGTGGGGGAAGGTGTTTTTGTGTGTCTAGAGCCCCCACTAGCGTGATAACGTTACAAATTTGAATTTTTATGTTTGCAGCAATTTTCAGAAAGTGTATGATAAGCAATTGGCAATTATTCAATGTGAATTACATTTCAGGGGGAAACATGCAACTAGATGATGATTTGAATGCATCGCCGACGAAGTATCTCAAATGGCCGATGCTGACACTGCTGACGTTCACGACGATCGTTGGGTTCGAAGATGTGATCTATCCGTTCCAGAACCAAGGCTTATCGGTCGTCTTCTCGTGGATATTCATGGCGATTGCCTATGTGCTGCCCTACGGCATGATTTCAGCGCAGATGGGGTCGACTTTCAACGAAGCTGGTGGCGGCTTGGCCTCTTGGTCGCGCCGGGCGATCGGTGATGGTGCTGGTTATTGGACGGGGTGGATGTTTTGGGCGAGTCTGATGCCTTATACCGTCGATGTGGCTAACTCCGTGATCGTGTCGCTGTCGTGGACGATCTTAGGGAACAACACGCTGGATAAATACATGAACAACGTGTTGTTCGGCATCTTCACCTTCGCCGTGATCGCCTTGTTCTTGGTGTTCCAGAACCTGGTGCAACGCTCGCTGGAAATCTTGGGGATGCTCGCCGGCGGGGCGATGTTTGTGATGACTGTGTTGTTCGTCATCATGACCGTGGTCGGATTGCAGCGCGGCGTACATATCGCAACGCAACCGTTCACCTGGTCCGCGTTCATTCCGAAGTTTGACACTCATTATTTCGCCACGACTGGACTGTTGGTCTTTGCGGTTTCTGGTGCCGAGCTTGGGGCAGCGTATATCACCAAGTTGCGCGATCCGAAGGCCGAATTCCCGAAGGCGATGTATTTGCTGATCGTTTTGACGGTATTCTTGACGGTGTTTGGTTCCCTGGCCCTGGGGGTATTCTTCAACGCGCATCACCTCCCAGATGATCTGAAGATGAACGGGGCGTTTTACGCGTTTGAACGCCTCGGCCAAAGCTTGGGTGTCGGGCAACTGATGTTACACATCTATTCGTTCGTCTCCTTCATCTACATGCTGTCGCAGCTGGGCGTCTTGCTGGATGCGTCCAGTCGGGTCTTATCCGCAGACGCCTCCGATCGCTTCATGCCAAGCTGGATGCGCAAGAAAGACCGCAGCGGTCGGCCTGTGCACTCATACACCTTGACAGCGGGGCTGTGCCTGTTCTTGTTGCTGTTGTCGGGGACGTTACCTTCGATCAACTCGATTTTTAACTGGCTATTGAATCTCAACGGGATCGTCACGCCATATAAGTCGTGCTGGTTGTTCATCGGTTTCATCGCCTTGCGCATGCACGAAAGCGACTATGCATCGCCATTTGTTTTCATCAAGAACCGGGGGCTGGCGATCACGGTCGGCATCTGGGGCTTCTTGTTTGCCTTCGTCTGTGCGACGCTGGGCGTCTTGCCGCAAGACGGGACGCTGTGGTCCGGTTACTGGTGGCAACAGCTGGCGATGAACATCGTGTCTGTCGCCGTCTTGTTCGGAGTCGGGGGGATCATGCCATTGCTGGCGCGCCGCGAACGTCAGCGCAAGAGAATCGCATAGTTGCGTGAAGGCCGGCTTTTCCTGCAGGCAAAGCGTGTCTGTGGTACACTATCATTGCATTGTTTAAATTAAAATGGAGGCGTAATGCATTGGCAGATCGACCAATTCGGGTGCGCTATGCACCAAGTCCAACCGGCCATCTTCACATCGGAAATGCCCGGACGGCACTGTTTAACTATCTTTTCGCACGCCACTACAACGGCACGATGGTCTTGCGTATTGAAGACACCGACCAGAAGCGTAACATTGCGGACGGGGAAAAGAGTCAAATTGAAAACCTGCACTGGTTAGGTATCGACTGGGATGAAGGCCCAGACAAGGGTGGCGACTTCGGGCCGTACCGGCAGTCTGAACGCAAAGACATCTATGTGAAGTACATCAACCAGCTTCTTGAAGAGGGTAAGGCCTACGAGTCTTACAAGACTGAAGAAGAACTGCAAGCAGACCGTGAGGCCCAACAGGCCAATCATGAGATGCCACATTACGTCTATGAATATGAAGGGCTGACTGAAGACCAGAAACAGGCCAAAATCGCCGAAGCAAAGGCGAAGGGGCTGACACCAGTCATCCGGTTCCACATCCCGCAAGACAAGACTTACGAGTGGAACGATATTGTCAAAGGCGACATCAGCATCGATGGGAACACGATCGGTGGCGATTTTGTCATCATGAAGCGTGATGGCATGCCGACCTATAACTTTGCGGTGGTGGTCGATGACCACTTGATGGAGATCACGCACGTCTTGCGTGGGGATGACCACATCGCCAACACCCCCAAGCAGATGGCCGTGTATGAAGCGCTGGGCTGGGAAGCCCCGGTCTTTGGCCACATGACGTTGATCATCAACGGTGCGACCGGCAAGAAGCTGTCTAAGCGTGACGAGAACGTCTTGCAGTTCATCGAACAGTATCGCGAGCTCGGCTACCTGCCGAACGCGATGTTCAACTTCATCACGTTGCTGGGGTGGTCGCCTAAGGGTGAAGACGAGATCTTCACCAAGAAGGAATTCATCAAGCTCTTCGACGAGCATCGCTTGAGCAAGTCACCGGCACGCTTTGACCAAAAGAAGCTGGAGTGGGTCAACAACAAGTATGTCAAAGAGACCCAGCCATCAGAGTTGACGGCCTTGGGGCTGGAGAACTTGATCGAAGCCGGGCGCTTCGCCAAGGATCCAGATGCGCAGACGATCGAATGGGCTCGCCAGATGATCAGTCTGTACATCCCGCAGATGAGCTTCACGCAACAAGTCGTAGATTTGTCGAGCATCTTCTTTGAAGAGCGGACTGAGCTCACCGAAGACGAGTTGAAAGAGCTGGCCGACGACAACGCCTTGCCAGTGATCAAGATGTTGAAGGCCCGCCTTGAGAAACTTGACCTCTTCACGGCGTACTTCATCAACCAAGAGGTCTATCAGATTCGCGTGGCGACTGGCATCAAGGGCCGTAAGCTCTATATGCCAGTCCGCATCGCGGCAACCTTCCACATGCACGGTCCCCAGTTGGCCGAGACGATGGAGCTGATGGGTCGCGATAAAGTGATGGCCAACATTCGCGTGCTTGCCTTGATCGAGAAGTAACCACCCTTAATATCAACAAGAGCGCCTCCGTGCCTTGATTCAATTGAATCAAGGCACGGAGGCGTTCTTGTGTGTTCTCGATGCGGGAATGCGAAGAAGCGCTCACGCTGGTGGCACGATTGCGGTACAATCGAAGGCATTGATGATTATTCGGAGGCAGATAGGTATGACGATGACTGAGGTTCCTTCCCTGTTGCACCAGTGGCAACCGGAGTTTGTTGCGTTGCGGCATGAGTTGCACCGGCACCCGGAGCTCGGCCTCGCCACGGTGAAGACGGCAGCGTTGGTTGCGGCCCGCTTGCGTGCGTATGGCTATGCCGTGACGACTGGCGTGGGCGGCAACGGCGTGGTCGGGCAAATGCGGCGCGGAACCAGCACCAAGACGCTGGGCTTGCGCGCAGATATGGATGGGTTGCCGATCGCCGAGGCGACAGGCTTGCCTTATGCCAGCGAGGTACCAGGCGTGATGCACGCGTGCGGACACGACGGCCATATTGCCACGATGCTGGCGGCGGCGCGTTATCTGGCGACCGCTGGCCACTTCGACGGAACGGTGAACATCATCTTTCAGCCAGGCGAAGAAGGCGTGCATGGGGCCCTCAAGATGCTCGAGGCAGGGTTGTTGGTGCGGTTTCCTTGCGACATGTTGTTTGGGTACCATAATTGGCCACACTTAGCCGACGACACGATTTATTTGCAACCAGGTGCAGTGATGGCGAGTTCGGATCGCATGCGCATCACGATCCACGGTCATGGTGGGCATGCAAGTGCACCTGAGCGCACGGTCGATCCCGTCGTCGTGGGGGCGGCTTTGGTCCAAAGTTTGCAGACGGTGGTCGCGCGCAACACCTCGCCACTGGCAAGCGCCGTGGTGACGGTGGGCAGTTTTCTAGCCGGCGCCCAAGGAAGCTATAATGTGATTCCAGATTCTGGACAGCTGCTGTTAAGTATCCGGACGCTAGACCAGACGGTTCGCGACCACACGATCGCGCATATCGATGCGCTGGCCCAAGGCATCGGCGCTGCATACGGCGCTTCGATCGCGTGTGAGCATTTTCAGATCTCACCGGCCGTGATCAATGCCCAAGAACCCGCCGCGATCGCCCAAACGGTTGCCACGGCGCTGTTCGGGGAGCGCCACGTCTGCAAGCAATTTGCGCCGCTCATGGCGTCTGAGGACTTCGCTTACATGCTGGCCGAGACGCCGGGCTGTTATGCGTTGATGAGTGGCGGCCAGGACCGTCCTTATGTGCACACGGCGAAATTTGATTTTGATGATCAGCTGATCGCCAAAATGGCGACCTATTTCGCTGGAATTGTGGAAACCTGCCTCGCCGATTAGGCCTCAGCCGGCGGTGAGTTCCGCGGCGACGGAGCGCCCTTGGCCGAAGGCGACCAGGTTATCGAGGGCTTGTTCGACCATCTGTGCAACCGCCGTGTCAGTGTAATAGGCGATGTGCGGGGACAGCATGACGTTCGGCATGGCCAGTAGCTCATCCCACAGCGGATCAGAGAAGGTTTCCCCGGCGGTCAGTTGAAGCAAGTCGGCCGCCTCGTGTTCGAAGGTATCGATGGCCACCCCGCCGAGTTTGCCGCTGCGCAGATGGTGCAGAAGGGCGGCCGTGTCGATGATGTTGGGGCGCGCGGTATTGATCAGCAAGGCCCCGGGTTTCATGCGCCGGATCGCCGCGTCGTCGATCAAGTGGTTGTTGGCGGCGATGCCGGGGACATGCAGCGTGACGATATCACTCTCTTCAAGGAGCTTGGTCAGCGGCACCGGGGTATAGGTCAGGCCGGTGCGGGTGGGCAGGTGCGTGTCGGTGATCAAGATGCGGGCGCCGAAGCCGGCGAGCATCTGCATGACGGCCTGGCCGATACGGCCGGTGCCGACCACGCCGACGGTGCAGTGGCCGAGTTCGCGGCCGATGAACGTCTTGGCGAGTTGGTAGTCGGTGTCATGCAAGGCCGTCTGCACGGCGCCGGCTTGCCGCAGCAGATAAAGCATGCTCATCAAGGTGAATTCGGCGATCGCTTCAGGCGAATAGGCCGGCACGTTACTGATGCGGATGTGGTTGGCTGCGGCCGCTTTAAGATCAACATTTTCATAGCCGACATTGCGCAAGGCGAGATAAGGCAGGTGCGAAGCGGCCATCAGGGTAAACAGATCGCTGGCGTAAGGCACGGTTTGGAAGCTGGTGACCGCGTCGCAGCCGTGCGCAAGCGCCAGGGTTTGAGGCGTGAGGTAGTCAGGATGCAAGGTGACGAGATTTTCGGTGCGGGCCGCCCATTGTTGAAAATAGGGCACTTCATCGCCGCGCACGCCGTAAGCACAGATTTTCATGAGTTGTTCCTCCGGGTTGGAATCGAACCTTTAGTTTAGCACGATTGTCGTGGCTTGTAAGCGATTTTAACGAAATCTTTGCAACACAAAAAAGGTCGCCATGGGTGGTGGCGACCAAGGAGTAAGGATTGGCCAGGCGGTGGGTAGCCACCTGGCGATTTTTACTTGGAGGAGTAAAAATGAAAAAGTTGGGTATGGGTATGGAAATGAGTGGGTAGCTCGTTTCCATATTTTAAATATAATCGGAGAATGTGAAGAAAGTGTGACGTTGGGCAATAAATATTGGAAAAATCGTGCGACCAAATTAATTGCATAATTGGTAGTTGATGCGTACACTGAAGTCGTTGAATGGTAACTTCAAAGGAGGAGATCGTATGTCGATTCAATTTGATGCGCAAGCTGTTGAGAAGTTGACCCCACATCTCGGGGCTGATAAGCGGCTACTGTTGACGTTTGAAGATGGAGTTGGCCCGTATTCACAACACGCGATGATCCATATGCAGGTGCAATTCACGCTGAATGTGATCGCCAAAGATGCGCCGGCGGATGATTATGATGTTGATCTGCCAAGCAATCTCGGGCCGGTCGGCATCAAAGGGTATTCGCAAGAAGACCTTGACCCGCACTTGAGCGTCCATTTTATTCCGAACATGAGTATCTTCACCCTCAGTGGGGATGGTGGCGACATCGATGATAACGTCGGTTTCATTGACTTTACTGAATCTTAATCGGCAGCACCGGATTCTCTCATCGAAACAAGGGTACAATCATCGGTGATAAAAGATGATTGTGAGGCAAGATTGTGCAATACCGATTCGAATCAGGACTATCGATTCACGAAATTAAGAAGCTGTATGGCGCCGTGGGCTGGACGCATTACCTCAATGACATTGGCGAAACCGCCCGCGGCATCGCCAATTCGACGATGTTGACGGCGCGCACGGATGAAGGCGGGCTCGTCGGGGTCATCCGTGGTGTCTCTGACATGCACACCGTCTTGTTCATCCAAGACCTCGTGGTGTTGCCGGATTATCAGCATCAAGGCATCGGCCACGCGTTGCTCGATCAGTTCGACGAGTACTTCAAGCAGGTGAGCCGCATCGTCGTCGTGACCGATGATCCCGACATGCAGGCATTCTTCACTGCCGCCGATTATATTCCCGAAAATGATACGGCGATCACGACCCTGATTCGGCCACGGCGATTGCTAGAACCCAAGTACTGAGCACTCAAAACGCACGGGGCTGTGACAAAAGTCACAGCCCCGGTTTTTGTACGTGAATATTCCGCTGATGTTACGTTCCAAAAGGCCGGTACTGAGCAGATAGCTACACCAGACACTAGGTCCAAAGTTCG
>CAKQZO010000057.1 GCA_934293835.1 uncultured Lacticaseibacillus sp.
GGGTGATGCCGTCCAAGGCGACTGGGGTCAGTCGCTTCGAAAGCGCGCCAAAAGGCAAGAAGCCGATTGCCCCGGTATGGCTTTGAACGAAGCGTTGCATCGCCTCGGTGGAGCGAAGCTCGCGGTCTGCGACGGGACTGGTACCATTCAAGGCCAATGTCGTAAAATTTGTGCGGGTCTCCGAACCTTGTGTGCGGCTGGCGACGATGATCTTTAGGTCATTGCCGCCGACCTGGCGCCAATTCGTCACTTGCTTGGTAAAGATCTGGCGGAGTTGGGTTGCCGTCAGTGTGTGCACGCCGGTATGCGGATTGACAACCGGCGCGATGCCGACGACGGCGATCGGGTGGTCGACGAGGCGCCCGGGGGCCTTGGCGAAAACGTCGCTGGCCCCGAGCATCACGCGCTTGGCGGCGACGCTTGTGAGGCCGGTTTGGGCGTTCGTGCGCGTTATCGTGACGTGCAACTCGGGGTAATCTTTTGCGGCCGCGCGGATGAGCGGCGCTGATGCCGTCGTGCCGTTAACGGTGATGGCGCGACGCTGTGCGCCGTGAACCGCAACGCCCATCCCGACGCCGAGCAATGCGCTGGCGGTGATCAGGCCGATAAGCCATTTTGACATTTGAACTTCCTCCTTGTGAATGCCTTTAGTGTAACCAATCCGTGTAAAGACAGCCGCCGATCCCCGTATCAATCGCGTAAGCTTTGTAATTTTTCTGTAAGCGGGGGTATAATGAGGGTGCTATTTTCATAAGGTGGAGGAATCATTGTGCAAAATTATGTTGACGACCCGACGGTGCAGAAGCATCGCTGGTGGATTATTACGGCGGTCGGGATGTTCACGATCATGTCGACCCTGGACGCATCGATCGTGAACATCGCTTTGCCGGTGATGTCTAAGGATCTGCGCGTGCCGATGAATCAGGCCGAATGGGTGGTTTCCATCTACTTGATCGTCATCTGTGCCTTGTTGCTGTTGATGGGCAAGCTCGGTGATACGCTTGGCAAGATTCGGATCTTCCGCTTCGGAACCGGTCTGTTCACGCTGGGGTCGCTGTTGGCGGGATTCAATCACAGCTTTTATCTGTTATTGTTTGCCCGCGTCTTGCAGGCGCTCGGCGCGTCGATGACGATGGCCAACAACAACGGCATCATTACAGAGATCTTCCCGGCCAACGAACGCGGCAAGGCGTTGGGGTTGATCGGCTCGTTCGTCGCCGTTGGCTCGATCGCCGGGCCCGGGATCGGGGGGCTGATTTTAGGCGTGCTGCCTTGGGGGTACATCTTCTGGATCAACATTCCAATCGGGCTGGCAACGATGATCATGGGGCACTTCGTCTTACCCAAAGACTTACACGTCAGCCACCAGGCGATCGATTGGGCAGGATTTGGGAGTTATGTGGCGGCCATCGTGCCGTTTTTCTTGGCTGTGTCGTTAGGCCAAGAGGCGGGCTTCACCCGCCCGTACATCTTAGCCTTGTTCGCCGTGGCGCTCGTCGCCTTCATTGCCTTTTTGGTGATCGAGCAGCGTCGCCACCTACCGCTAGTGTCGTTGAAATTGTTCAAGAATCAGGAGTTCACGATCAGCTTGTTGTGCGGCTTCTTGATTTTCGTCACCAACTTCTTTTCCAACGTGATCACGCCGTTTTATCTGGAAAATGCGCGCGGTTTTTCCGCCACCCACGCGGGCTATCTCATGATGATCTTCCCAATCGTCCAGGTGGTCGTGGCGCCGATGTCTGGGAGTCTGGCCGACAAGATCGGCCCGTATGCACTGACGCTGGTCGGGCTGGGGGCGATCCTGGTGGCCCAGATCGGCTATACGTTCTGGCATCTACAATCAGGCATCGTTATGATCTTGCTCGTGATCGCCATCAACGGCTTTGGTAACGGCGTGTTTCAGTCGCCGAACAACTCGATCATCATGTCGGCGGTGGCCCCGGCAGACCTCGGAATCGCCGGTGGATTGAACGCCTTGGCCCGGAATCTTGGCATGGTCGTCGGGATTTCCGCGGCGACAACCACGCTGTTTGCAGCGATGAGCCACACGGTCGGCCACAAGATGACGACTTATCCGACTGGTAACGACGCGCTGTTCATTGCGGGGATGCATGTCGCCTTCGTTGGCGCGATCAGCTTGTGTGTGCTCGCCTTTGGGCTGACGGCCTATCGGATGTATCGTCAGCGGCGCACCGCGTAACCTACGAATCATGAAAGCCTCCGCTTCAATGCATGTGCATTGCGAGCGGAGGCCTTTTGCTTGCGTTAGCGGCAGGCGAGTCGGTAACATGAAGATAAGCCATTAATCATGATTCAAGGAGGGAATTGCTATGCAGATGACGATCGCAATCAAGGCCCCGCAGATGTTTTATTACGCGCGCCTCGTTGAACTCAGACAGCTCGATATTCAAGCGGCGACAGGGAAGAACGTTTCGTTGCATTGTCTACCGGGATACTGGTATCTGAAGGCGACAACGGCCACGCCGACTGTCGGCATCAAGATCTTGGTTTGTGAGCCAGGGGTCCGCTTGGCGTATGAACAGACGGAAGCCGGCGTGACGCGCGTGATCGATTATCGCCTGCGGCCGCTCTCCAGTCAGTGCACCGCAGTGACCTATTCGGAACGGGTGCAGGCGGCCACGCCTCAGTCAGGCTGGACCACGTGGTGGCAAAGCCTGCGGCGCAAGCAACGGGTGCGTCGTTACGCCCGGCAAATTGCTCGTAGCTACGCGCTGCTACCGCAACTGCGCCTCGATACGCAGCTCGTCTTGGCCACCCCGCGTGCAGGGTTGGTTGAAGAGTAGGATCAGACGCAAACAGCCGGTGTCCCGCTAAGCGCAAGCGCGCTGAGCAGGGTACCGGCTGTTTGTATGCGGTGATTACATCTTGCCTTGCGTGTAATCGAGCAGGTGATTCTTGAGTTCGGATTCCATGTTGGAGAGTTCTTGTTCGGCCGCCTGGCGCTTGGTGCGGCCTTCTTGTTGGATCTGAAGCGTCTGTTGCAACGTCTCCACCAGATCGTTTTGCGTCTGGGTGAGGGTCTCGATGTCGACCACGCCTCGTTCGTTTTCCTTGGCTGTTTCGACAGCTGAGATCTTGAGCATCTCCGAATTCTTCTTCAACAAGTCGTTGGTGGTTTCGGAGACCTGGCGTTGCGCGGTGACGGCATCTTTTTGCCGCAGCAGGGTCAGCGCGATGGCGACTTGGTTCTTCCACAGCGGAATGGCCGTGTTGATCGAAGCCTGAATCTTCTCGGCCAAAGCCTGGTTGGTGTTTTGAATCAGGCGAATCTGAGGCGCCTGTTGCAAGGTGATCTGCCGGGCGAGTTGCAGGTCGTAGGCGCGCTTTTCGAGGCGTGCTTGGAATTGTTTGAGGTCGTTGACCTCTTGCACCTGCATCTGATCGCCGGAAGCCTGTGCGGCCGCAAGGGCTTCTGGAATCGTGGTGCCTTCCAGTTCTTGCAGCTTCAGCTTGGCCGCGGCAATGTAGATGTTCAGCGCATCAAAATACGCCTTGTTCTGGCCGTAGAGCTCATCTAGCATCTTGTTATCGGTCAACAGTCCTTGCTGTTCTTTTTCTAGGCGCGAGGCGATGCTGTCGATCTGTGCGCCGATTTTCTGGTATTTGGCGGTGATTTCAAAAATCGAGCGCCGCACCTTGCCGAACAGCTTCTTGAACACGTTGCTGTCTTCGGCGCGCAATTCGTCTGGGTTGGCTTCGTTCAGGCGTGCCATCAAGCTCGTCAGGGCATCCCCGACGGCGCCGGTGTCTTGGCTTTGCACCTGATTGAGCATCGTCTGGGAGAACTGGCCGAGTTGTTTTTGGGCATTGGCACCGTAGCTCATCACCGCGTCGGTAGATTTGACATCGATCTGGGATGCGAGCTGTTTGGCCTGGGCTTCTTGTTCAGGCGTCAGGCCAGACGGGGTGGCCGCTGCGGCAGGCTGTTGTTCGACCACCGGCTTAGTAGGGCCGAAAGGATTGGCCAATAAGTCATTCACGAGGTTGGTATCGGGTTGTGATTGTGGGTGCTCTTCACTCATTACAGATAACTCCTTTGCACATCAGCGACTATGCTGGTTTTCTTTTTGGGTAATACTCGAAAGGTCGACGCGCCGATCCAGAGTTTGGGTGGCTTCAGGGATCTGCTTTTTGGCGAGGTTGATGTCGGCTTCAAGCGCGTCAATGTCTGCTTCGACAAAATTCGCGTAGTCTTGGCGAATCGCGTTGGCCAAATCCGCGGTGGTATTCGCCGCGGTCGTCAACACCGCATACGTGTCTTCGGTTTTGACTTCGTGTTGGCTGATGGCTTCGTATTTTTGCACGATCCGGACAAGGTTGGGGAGTTGTTCATAGATGAAATGCCCGGCGGCGCTCATCTGCTTAGGCGCTTTGACGATGGCCTTGAAGTAAGCGTGAAGCACGGCGACGAGGTCGTGGTTGCCGGCGATAGCCTTGAGCTTCGGCACACGAGCAATCACGGCCTCGAAGGTCTGAATCTGCTCAGCAACAGTGTCCATGGTTTCGCGAAAAAGCGTCACCTCTTGCTCGTCCAAGCCGGAAGCCTGATAATGGGCGGCTAAGTCGGGTTTGAGCGGCGGGGTCGTATCGGTTTGCGCAGGGCGGGGCCGCGAAAGTTCGCCGATGAAGCGCGCAAAAGCAAAGACGAGGCCGATGAAAATGGCGATCCCGATGTGTTGGAGGAGCGCGCCGACGGCGAAGCCGCCGGCCCCCCAAACGAGAACGCGCCACCAGCGAATGCGTTGATTAGTTTTTTTCACCTAGTTCACTTCCTATTCGGTGTATACGCCCAGTTTACCATACAATGAGGGGGGCAATATCCGCCTTGGGGTGGAGATTAATCAAGAATTCGTTAAGTCCTTTGCATGATGACGGGGCATTGGTATCATGGGTAAGGTAATCAAAACGCAAAAAAGGACGAGACGACGTGGCTAAAGAAACTTTGCTGACAGAAGAAATCTTATATGACGGGGCGATCTTGTCGCTGGGTCGCCAAACGGTCGTGCTGGCCGATGGCCGCCGGGCCTTGCGCGAAGTCGTGCACACCACCGGCTCGGCCGGCGTGTTGGCACTCGACGGCGCCAAGCGCGCCTTGTTTGTCCGTCAGTGGCGGGCCCCGTTGCAACAAGCGACCCTCGAGTTACTCGCCGGGCGGATTGAAGTCGGCGAAGCCCCACTGGTAACGGCGCAGCGGGAATTGAACGAAGAAGGCGGACTTGCGGCAGATGATTGGCAACCGCTGAGCACATTTTATCAAGCGGCCGGCTTCTCCGATGCGCAGTGTCACCTGTTCGTTGCCCGCGGCCTGCATCGGCTCGCGCACAAGCGTCCACAAGACGATGGCGAGGCCGTGGTGGGCGAGTGGCTGACCTTAGAAGAGGCCCACGTCCAGCAGGCGGCCGGGGTGATCTGTGATGCTAAGACGGTGCTGGGCCTGGCATTATGGGCGAATCTAGGAGGCGAAGACGATGGCAGATGAACAACCGAAGACGCGCAAGGCGTATCGCGAGGCGCAACAGGCCGCCGAGAAGGAATCGGAGACCCGCGACCGTAAGCGCCAGGCCGTCGAGCGTGACTATGCGCGCGACCAACGCAAGGCCAAGCGGCCGAAGGTGGGGGCCGCTTTTGACGAGCGCACATACAAGAAGGTCAACAGCATGAAGAAGAAGCTTAACTGGGCGATCGGCATCGTGATCGTGTTGTTAATTGTGGTCGCACTGGTGTTGGCGTTGGTTTGATTTGCCGCTTACTGCAAATAAGCGTACACTGATAAATGAGATTTTGAGATAGAAGAGGAGTTTTCACATGACAATCGGCGTTATCTGCGCAATGGAAGAAGAACTGCGGGCCTTGCTCGCCAAACTGGCAGACCGCCTAGAAACCGTGGTCGCAGACCAAACTTATTATCGCGGGACGATCACCAACATCGCGGTCGTCTTGGTCGAATCTGGGATCGGCAAGGTGCAGATGGGGATGACCTGTGCGATCATGCTCGAAAAATTCGCCCCAGACGTTGTGATCAACACCGGCTCTGCTGGTGGAATCGGGACTGGCTTGCATGTCGGCGACGTGGTGATCTCAAGTGCAGTGGCATATCACGACGCTGATGCGACCGCCTTTGGTTACGCGTTAGGACAATTACCGCAACAGCCGCAACAGTTCACCGCAGACGCTGATCTGGTCAAGGCGATTGCCGCGGCCGCCCATACCGTTGATCTGCAAACCAAGGTGGGGCTGATCGTCTCCGGTGATCAATTCATCGCCAGCCAAGCGGCAACCGAGCGTATTTTGAGCATCTATCCAGACGCCTTGGCGGCCGAGATGGAAGGCGCCGCGATCGGCCAAGTCGCCACGCAATTCGGCGTGCCGTTCGTTGTCATTCGGGCGATGAGTGATGTCGGCGACGACAACGCTGGCCAATCGTTCGATGAATTTATCGTCG
Organism: uncultured Lacticaseibacillus sp.; assembly: GCA_934293835.1. GTDB lineage: Bacteria > Bacillota > Bacilli > Lactobacillales > Lactobacillaceae > Lacticaseibacillus. The sequence continues at coordinate 6,464 of CAKQZO010000057.1, forward strand.
ATGCGGGCAAACGCTCGGCGCAGATGCTCTTGGCCTACCTTCACCAACTCGCTTAACAAAGGAGCGCAACATGCAACACGTTTATCTCGATAACGCGGCGACGACGCCAATGGCGCCTGAGGTCATTGAAGAGATGACCACCCAGATGCAAAATGATTTCGGCAACGCGAGCTCGACACACTGGTTTGGGCGTAGTGCGCACACGGTGCTAGACGCCAGCCGCAAAACGATCGCCGCTTCGATCAATGCCAAGCCTGACGAGATCATTTTTACTAGCGGGGCCACCGAAAGCAACAACACCGCCATTCGTATGACGGCGCATGAATTTGCCGCCCGTGGCAAGCATATTATCACCACGGCGATCGAGCATCCCAGCGTTTTAAAGTCGCTGCAACAGCTTGAGCAAGAAGGCTTCACCGTCACGTATCTGCCGGTCGATGCCAACGGCGAGATCAGCTTGGCCGATTTTGACGCTGTCTTAGACGATCAGACGATCCTGGTGTCGATCATGATGGGGAACAACGAGGTCGGGTCGCGGATGCCGATCGCTGAGATTGGTGAACGCCTGCGCCACCATCAGGCCTTTTTCCACACCGACGCGACGCAGACCTATGGCTTGTTGAATATCGACGTCCAAGCGCTACACGTTGATCTGTTGTCAACTTCGGCGCATAAGATCAATGGGCCCAAAGGGGTCGGTTTCTTGTATAAGCAGGCGGACCTGATGATCCATCCGTTCCTGCGCGGTGGTGAGCAGGAGAAGAAGCGGCGCGCAGGAACGGAGAACGTCGCCGGAATCGCTGGGTTCGCCAAGGCGGTGGCGCTGTTGACCCCTGAGGTCAAGGCAGAGCGGCAGACGCATTACCTGGCGTTCAAACACCAGATCATGGCCGCACTCGATGATGCCGGAATCGCTTATTCGATCAACGGCAGTATCAAGGTAGATAATCCCAATCATGTGTTTAACCTCTGGTTGCACGGCCTGTCGACCTATGCGTTGCAGACGAATCTTGATTTGGCCGGCTTTGCGGTTTCCGGAGGCTCGGCTTGCACGGCCGGGTCTCTCGAACCATCGCACGTGCTGATCGCGATGTTTGGCGCCGATTCGCCGCGCATCGCCGAAAGCATCCGTATCAGCTTTGGCCGCTTCACGACCGAAGCCGATGTCGCCGCGTTCGCCCAAGCCTTGATCAAGATCGCCGAACGGCTTCTAAAGCGTGCCAAGTGAGCGCTTGCGTGTTACACTGAAATTAATTCATTGACGGAGGGGATAGCATGGCATTAGCAACCACCGGGGCCGCGTTGGGCGACCCGAAGACATACGCAATTGATCCGCAGGTGAAGCGGTATACGCTGATGGATCTCGGTTTCACCAAGACGAACAACGGCAACTTTCAGTTGGAGCGTTCGTTGGATCCCAATTCACCGTTCACCGCGGCCAACAAGTTGCGCGTGACGTTCAAGGCTGATTTGTCCGCTTTTCAGATGAGCGTGACGACCGGTAACGGCTTGAAGGCGGTCAACATCTTCAAGAGTGCCCAGACGGCTGATAACGTTGAGCAGTACAACTATATCTTGGCCGAATTGATCGAACGCCAAGTGCTCAAAGAAGCCTAAATTAAAATCCCCTCGTATCCCGATTCGGTTTGAATCGCGGTGCGAGGGGATTGTCGTTATCCGGCCAGATCACGCTGGCAGGCTCGGCTTGCCGAAATAATAGCCTTGAAAATACTCGATGCCAAGCGCCTTGGCGAAGGCGACATCGGTTTCGTCTTCGACGCCTTCGATGATGAAATCGAGGTTCGGCTGGTGGTTGGCGACATTCGCCCAGAAGCTGACTCGCTCGCGGATCCGTGCCAGGGACTCGTGTTTGCGCAGATTCTGCATGGCGAACTTGATGCCGTCGATATACGGCAGAATCTGCGACACTAATTCGTAGCTGTTATCGGAGCCGACGTCATCGATGAACACGCGGATACCGGCATCGCGATAAACTGCGGTGACGCGGCGAATCGTGCTGAGATCAGGGACGGTGATGATCTCGACAATCAGGCCGTTCGGGCCATAGCCTGCAGTTGCAAAACCGGCCAAGGCGTTGGCTGTGTTGAGATCCGAAAATTGGGCAAGCGTGAGGTTGATGGTGATGCAGCGCAGTTGGCTGTGGCGCATCACCTCAGTCATCAACGCGATCTGCTGTTCGACGTGGAGGTCGAAGCTTGCCGGCAAGCGCCACCGGCTGTCTTCTGGATCATAGGCACGCAACAGCAATTCGGCGCCCCAACCCTGCACCTTGTCGGCGGTGACGTGTTCGATCGGTTGCGCAAAATAGGTCAGCTTAGGGGCACGGACATCGCTTGTGCTGTTAGGTTCGCTTTGGAGTTGATCACGGCCGTGTTTTTTGCTGAAGTGGAGACGGTCGTCGGCGCGCTTGTAGATGTCGTCGATCGACTGATCGGCAGTTTTGGCGATGGTCAGGCCAGCAGACAAGGTCATGGTCACGGGTTCGTGGTTGACGACGAAGGGCTGACTGCGGATGTTTTGCAAGGCATCGCTGATGATCTGCGTCGCTGAAGCCATGTCTGCACCTAACAGCGCAATCGTGAACTCTTCACCGCCTGAGCGAAAAAGGCGAATCTTGGTGTCCAAAGGGCTCAGGAACCGCTGTAGGCGATCGGTGATGGCGACCAAGGCGATGTTACCGGCAAGGTAGCCGTGTTGTTGGTTGAATTCGTTAAAATGATCGACGTCAAGCGCGGCGACCGTCAGCGGTAGATGCTGGGTTTTGGCGTCTTGCAACATGGTCATGAGCATCGTCTGGTCATGGGCGAACACCGTTTCGCGGGTCAGCTGTTCATACGCGGCGACCCGTTGCAGATCGGCGGTGTGGGCGTCGGTTGCCGATGTCAGGCGGTTATATTCGGACATGATGCCACCAAGAATCAAGAAGGCTCCGAGATCGCGCAGCCACCACCAAACATCGAAGGTGCGTGGTAGCGACACATAGATCCCGATGATTCCTGACGCCCCAAGCGCGATGATGCCGAGATAGTCCCAGTGCCGATGGGCCTGCATCTGGT
>CAKQZO010000058.1 GCA_934293835.1 uncultured Lacticaseibacillus sp.
GTTCCCAGCTGCGAAGCGTCACATCGCCGTTGGCCACCTTGATATCTAACACCGTCGCCTGCGCATCTGGATAGGTGAAGGTGTGGTTGAACTTCTCGGTAGCAAGCCCCGGCACCTTGACGGTCACGTCTTTCCAGTCAACGTTATCCAAGACATTGTTCATCGTCTTCTTCATCAGACTGCCGATTTGGCTCGTTGCCGATTCTACCGTCTTACCGATATCGCTCAAGGCGTCTTTGGCTTGATCCTGCCAATCGTCTGGCAAAACCTTATCTGTGAAGCGCTGCTTGGTCAGCGCGCGCTTTTGCCGGTTTAGTTCCGCGAGCTGCGTCTTCAAGTCGTCGATCTGCGCGGTGAGCGCTTCACGCTGGTGATGCAGCTCGAGGTTCTCTTGCTTCAACGCTCCGCGCTCTTGATACTTATCTTCGGTCAAGGTGTCGAGGTCTTCCATCGTATCTAAGACGATGATCTGCTCGTTGTTCGCGGCGACTTTGGCCGCAACCGCCTTAGCTTGGGCAATCGCCGCATCTAGGCTACCGGAAACTTCGGCGATCTGCGTATTCAACGCAGCCAATTCGGCTTCATCTGGGGTCTCTTCTGGTTTATCTTCTGGTTGGTTGGCCTCGGTCGGTTGCGCCGAAGCGGTTGATTCAGGATGTTTAGGCGTTGTTGCCTTGGCAAGATTCTCCAGTAAGATCAAGGCTTCTTCACTGGTGATCACGCCTTGTTTGACTAAATCTAGAATCCGTTCACGTTCATTCATGGGATCTATACCTCCGCATTGTTAATGCGCATCTGCGCTTATCAATTAGCTGCTTGTGTAAGTCTAGTATGCCTGCTTCTGCGGCTGAATGCATAGGTCCTAAGGTTGATTTTCCGCTAGGCACATCGACCAGAGTGGCGCAGGACGGGCTTAGGCATGTGTATAAGGGGGGGCGTGGACGTCGTGCCAGCGAAGCCGGTACAAGGTCGCGACACCTTATACGCAATGCCGTTGTCCTGCGTAACTCGACGAAAACCAGAGTGGCGCAGGACGCACTTAGGCATGTGCAGCTCGATGAAACCAAAGTGCAACAAGTATTGGCGCAGCCCGGTCACCACATCCGAAATCAACAAAAATCCCTTCGCGCGCCGATTCGATCGAATCGGCGTCCGAAGGGATTAATATGCTGATACTACTTCCGGTTGTGAAATCGACGGATACTGGCGTCTGCTTTGTCAACCATCGCCCAATAGGTGACGGCCTCAACGATTGGAATCATCACTAACCAGAACATCACACACCTACTTTTTGGTGACTTGGTTATGCGCGTCTTTTTGTACCTGCATGTCGTGAATCGAGATGTAGCCGAGCTTTGGCACTAGCGTCTTTTGCGTCGACTGCGCGTCGATGTACTTCAAGAATGCCGCGGTTGCTGCGTTAGGCTTGCCCTTGGTGTACATGTGCTCATAAGACCAGATCTTCCATGCATTTGTGGTGACGTTTTTGGCCGTGGGTTTGACCCCATCGATCGCCAACGGTTGCACGTCGGACTTCACGTAAGAAAATGCGAGGTACGACACCGCGCCAGGCGTCGAGGCGATGATCTTCTGCACCGCGCCGTTGGAATCTTGTTCCTGACTCGTCACGGCCTGCTTGCCGGGAAGTACCGTCGCCTCAAACGTCGCCCGCGTCCCAGAACCTTGTGCGCGGTTGACCACAGTGATGGCCTTGTTCGCCCCACCGACCGCCTGCCAGTTCTTGATTTTACCAGTGAAAATGTCGTGCAGTTGAGCCATCGTCAGGCCCTTGACCCCTGCGCCTTTGTTGACGACTGGCGCCATCCCCACCACGGCCACTTGGTGATCGACGAGCTTGCTGGCATCAACCCCTTGGCCTTGCTCGGCAAAAATATCGGAATTCCCGATCGTCACCGCGCCTTGCACGACCTGACTCAACCCGGTTCCAGAGCCTCCGCCTTGAACAGTGATTTTGGCTTCTGGATGGGAACTCTGGTATGCCTCAGCGGCCTGTTCAACTAACGGTTGCAAAGCGGTCGAACCGACGGCCACCACCTTCGTCGACTTGGACGCATGCGCGGTGGTCGACTTGGTTTGGTTGCCACAACCGGCCAAGGCCACCACAAAGCTGCTCATCATCAATACAAGCGCAAACACAGTAGATTTCTTCATAACTAGTCTCCTTTGATTAGCGTCCTTAGAACACTGCCAATCGTAAGCCTACCGTGTAAAGATACCTGCTGTTTTCAGTAAATCTTCTGTCGCAACCATGTAAACCACCGCGACAATCCGCGCAAAAAAAAGAGCTGCAACCGAAGTCACAGCCCTCTCGAAATCACTAAAACGGTTAGAAGAAATTGAAGTAACGAATCCACCGCGTTAACGGTAAGATGTCGTCTTCATAATCGGCGCCAAGCTGCGTCATCAACGCTTGAATAGAGCCAACTGCAATCGTCTTGACCATCCACATTGTGATGAACGCCACCACAATTTCAACGATGACAACCGCAAACGTTGCGTCAAACGCGCCGTCTCGGCGGTTGTGGATCGCAACCGCGATGAACCCGACGTTGAAGATCATGCTGTTCAATACCAACAACACGCTCAAGACTTTCAGCGTCGAAGCAAAGCCATTGAAGCCCAACACCATGATCACCAGCGCCACGACAATCATCGGGCTGAAGAACCGGCCGAAATCGGTGGTGATGCTCAAGAAGCTCTGGCTATCATGGCTGATGAAGCGCCGAATCGCGAAGGCAAGCGCAACGTACACCATCACAATTACAACGAACGCCAAGAAGAACTTGAAACAGGTGCTGCCGCTGATCTGCCCCATCGCCGCGTTGAAGCGCACGGTTTCTTTGTCAGCCAAGCCTTCGGCGATATCGGCCGCAATGTTCGATGCTGAGCCGCTTGAGCCGCCGCTGATCGTATCTTCTAACGTGATCAAGAAGCGAATCATCGATGTACCGAAGGTCGCCAGCGTCCGCCACAAGCTGAAGGTGCTAATGATTGCCAGAATCGCCAGCGAGACCAAGCCGAAGTACGGGTTGGCCGTTTTGTCAAAATGTAGCGGATGCAACAGTGAGTCAACGAAGTACTGCCAGTAGTTGCGACCAGCGGCCTTGGCTTGCGCCGCGTTGAGGTTCGGCATTGGCGGAACGGTGCTGCCACCGTTCGGTTGTGCGCGCGTCGGTTGCGGTTGCGGGGTCGGTGCCTGCGGTTGTGCGGCTTCTTGCGCCGGGAACGCATACCCGCAGCTAGTACAGAACTTCGCATCTGCGGCAACCATGGCACCGCATTGTGGACATTTTTTCATTATTTCCTCCAAAAAGTAACTCTAATCATTAACGACGGTACAAGGCAACTTGCCCATAGATCCGGGTCCCACTGGCCGGCAGAATGTCTTTAGTCTTGTCGGGGCCGCGGAACGTGTAGCCGACGAGTTGATAATCATCCGTCGAAGCCTTGACCTTATAAGTATAGTCGTTCGGGTTGGCGTGATACGTCGCAAACATCGTCTTGATGTTGCTACGCGCATCGCTGTCGAGCTGATTGAAGCTCTTAGCGTTCGTCTGCCGCTGGGCGGTCACCTGCTTCGCCAAGTTGGCCTGCGCGCTTTGGTGTTGTGAGTAGGCAAACCAGCCTCCCCCACCAAGCACGATCACGATCGCCGCGATAATTGCAATGATCTTGCCGGTCTTGGCATTGGCCGCTTGCTTTTGTTGCTCGGCCGCTGCCAGCGCCGCATACTTCTGCTGGAATTTGGCGAGTTGCTGGGCACCATCGCGATAGGCGGTGAAGTTGCCGAGATAGTCGATGTATTGTTGCAGATCGGCAGTCGTCTGTGCCGCATCAGCATTTTGAATCGCCGAGTGGTACGCGTTCTCGTATTCTTCAGCCGCCTGCTGCGTATTTTGTTCTGCGCTTGCCTGTTGCGCCTGTTGCAACTCGGTTGCCTGCGCCTTACGCACCAACTTCAACTTATCAGCGGCATCTTTGTAGGCACCCAGTTGCTCAAACAGGCTGGCCGCCTGCGCGAGATTACCTTGACCGAAGGCTTCTGAAGCCGTCTCATAAGTCGATGCACGGTGCGCTTCTTCTTGGGCATTCAAGCGTGCCATCGCTTTTTCCAATTGATCAGGCGCATCTGCATACCCGCCCAAAGCGCGGAACCCTTGCACTGCGGCTTCGAGCTTGCCACCAACTAACGCAGCCATCGCCGCTTGATACGCGGCCTTGTTCGGATCGCTCGCCTGCGCGATCGCCTCGGTCAAATCCTGGCCACAATTCCCGCAAAACTTAGCCGTGATCGGATTGACGGTGCCGCAATTCGGGCAGTGAATCGTTTGGTTATCCATGATTTCCTCCTCCATGAGCTTCCTTCCCCACACAGAACAAGTTATCCTGTGGGCTCTGGTTTCGTCGAGCTGTGTGTGGCCAAATGGGCTAGGCCTAAATACGGCCGCACTCCGCTCTGGTTTCTCGTCGAGCTGCGCTGGTTTCTAATCTGTCAGTTCGACATCAGTCGTGTCCAAATGGCCGGAGGCCGTTACGTAAGAAACAGTCACCGTATCGTCTTCATAATAATTAGACATGATCTTTTGGATGTCCGTCGTATCACCGACATAATAATTGTCGATCTTGCAGATCGTGTCACCAACCTTGAGATCACTGTCGGCAACAGAACCATCGGAGTCAATCGAGGTAATCACCAAACCGATTTCTTTGTTGTTGTGCTTTTGGCCGATGTTATAGCCATCGACCCCGAAATCGATGTCGGTGTCCGTATCATCGCCTGGGTCGTCCAGGTCTGGATAACTTTGCGATTCAGCATCAGCCTGACTCAGATTCAGTGTTACTTTCGTACTAGAGCCATCACGGAAACCCACCTTGACCTTCTTACCAAGCGGAATCGTCTGCAAAACTTTTTGCATACTGTGGTCGCCTAGAATCGATGCCGTCACCGGCTTACCGTCGATCGAGACAATGACTGAGCTATCGGCCCAATCGGAATCGGTTTGCAACCCTGCCTCATCAGCGGGCCCACCAGCAATCAAGAACATCGGAATGACCCCGTCTCCGTTAGGCAAGTCGCCACGCAACATCCCCATCGACGGATAAGTCTTGTTCTGCACGGCATCGTTCAACTTCTGCTCTTCCACCTTCTTGGCCTGTTCCCGCGCAAGTTGTGCCTTGGTCTTTTTGGCGATGAAGCTGGTGGTCTCCCCTGCCAACGACTGCAAGCCGGCCACCGCGACGTTCAACCCGACAGCGTCTTTGCTGGAATCAAAATTAGTCGCCATGTCGTTCAACGTGTTGACCTTGCTCTTGCTTGATGCGGGGAAATTCTTGTTTGCAGACAGTTTGACGAGCTTCGTCTGCGTGGTTTTCAACGTTTTTTCCTGTGTGGTCAATTGCTTGGTCTGAGCCGCATCGAGCTCTTTTTTAGCCGCAGCTGTGTCTTTTTCTAGCTGTGCGGCTTTGAGTCGCGAGCGCAACAAAGCATCGGTGGTTTTCTCCCCGACCTTAGGCAGCTCGTCTTGTAGCTTCTTGCTGGCCGCCCCGGTTGCCAGCGGGTTGAACATGACCAACCCGCGCGCCTCTTGAATATCAGCCTGTAGCTTCTGCTGGCCGCGCACATGCGCAAAACCAAACCAGCCACCGCCGGCGATCACGACCACCGCCACCACGATCCCGATAATGAGTGGCGCTTTTTGTTTCTTCGTCCGTTTGGTACCCTCTTGTTGTCGCTGTTGCATCCCCTGAGTCCTCCTACCCTTCATTAATCATTCGTCACGAACCACTGCGTGAGATTGGCGCCTAACGCGGCAATCGCAGACACCTGACTGTTCGTCTGTGCAGGTAGCGCGTCTTTCGGTGTTTGGCCTTCACCGTCCATCTCAGTCAACGCACAAACCGCGAACGCATGTCCCTGATAGACGATGATCGCCATATCGTTCTCGATTCCGCGATACGACGATTCACCGCTCTTGTTGTAGCATACCGCCCCACCCGGTAAGTTGGCCGGTAACTTCGTGCGGTTGAACGTCTTGGTCATCATGTCTAACATCTCGTTATCAGCGCTGCGACTGATGATCTTGCCGGCATACAACTTCTGCAACGTGTCTACCACTTCTTGCGCGTTGATGCGGTTGGCCTTGCCGTTGCTGATATTACTCGTGTCCATCATCTTGCGTTCCAGGCTAGAATAATGGTTCGCACCAACTAATCCGGCGATCGTGCGGTTCACCGCCGCAAAACCCCCGACTTTATCCATCAACACGTTGGTGGCGATGTTGTCACTCTTTTCGATCATCAGCGTCACCAACTGCTGCAACGTATAGTTCGTCCCCAGCGGCGCCTTGAGCATGACCCCCGAGCCTTCAACCACGTCTTGCTTACGCAAGGTATAAGTGTCTGTGCGCTTAAGCGACCCCGCAGCCAGACATTGATAATAGCGAATCAGAATAAAAAGTTTGATGGTTGAAGCGGAAAACTGCATGTTTGCCGGCGTCCAGTCGGCAACATAAGCGTGCGTGGAACTGCCATTCAAGGCCTTAACCGCCACCGTCCAACGAGCGGGACCGTGCGTCGAGGCCGCGACGTTGGCCATCGTCTGCGCGATCACCGTCTTCAGGCCGGCATTGCTGGATTGGTCCAGCGCCACCGCAGACCCATACACCTTGTCTGGTGCCTGGGTCGCATGGCTACTGGTTGCCCGACTGGTCGAAGTCGTTGAAGATTTGGTGCTTGTCGTCTTGCTTGTGGTCGTTGCCACCGGCTTAGACTTTTGCGACGAGTGAGTCGTCGGCTGGGCGCTCGCATCGGATGGGTGTTTTGTCACTTGATAGACAAGCCCGCCACCGATCAAGATGACGAGAATCAATGCGACCATCCAATACTGCGATTTGCGCTGATGTTTCATAATCGTGTATCGCCTCCAAGTGTTACTTCATTAATTAATCATTAATTTCGCTACAACACAATACTTATAGAAAAATTAATTGTCACAAATACCAATTTTAACCATGTTTTCCCGTGCTTTGTTAGTGACTCGGCCAAGCTTGCCGCGCCATCAAAAAAAGAGCTGCACGCTCTGCAACTCTCTTGGTGGCTATTGATTTTTAGAATCCGTCTTCACCCGCATTCGAATTCAGCTCGAGCAGCTTGCCGGTGCGCAAATACAAGATCCACTCACAGATGTTGGTGACGTAATCGCCGATTCGCTCGAGATAACTCGACACGAGCATATAATCCATCGCGCCCACGATCGTCTCAGAATCGCGCCGCATCTCTTCGATACAGGCCGAATAGATATTCTTGGAAAAATCGTTGATGCCATGGTCTTCAGTCGCGATTTCCCGCGCCCTGACGTCGTCTTCTTTGACATACGCGTCTAAGACCTCGGCCACCATCTGCTTGACTGCAGCGGCCATATTGGCGATTTCTTGTTCGATCGCTGGCACCCGCGTCGTGCCTTTGACCCGGATGGTCGACTTCGCAATCGACACCGCATGGTCGCCCATCCGCTCAAGGTCAGAAGAGGCCTTCATCACCGTTACAATCATCCGTAGATCTGTCGTCACCGGCTGTTGCAAGGCGATCATCTCAAAGCTGCGTTTTTCCAGATCGACCTCGCGCTTGTTGATATGCTTATCTTCTGCGATGACGGTCCGTGCCAGCGCCTTGTCGTGATTGACGAATGCGGATACCGACTTATAGATCGCCTCGTTAACCATCATCCCCATTTCGGAAAAACGGACGTGCAAATCGTTTAGTTCGTCTTCAAATAATCGCCGCATGTGATTGCCTCCTTCTTGTTTAGATTATCGCGAATGCCTAACCGAACCGACCACTGATGTAATCCGAAGTTTCTTGTTCCTTCGGGTTCAAGAAGATCGTCTTCGTATCGGCAAACTCGACCAGTCGCCCTTGCAAGAAGAACGCCGTTTTGTCAGAGATCCGCGAAGCCTGATGCATATTGTGTGTTACTAGTATTATGGTGTATTGTTCGCGTAATTCCAACAACATATTTTCGATTTGGGTGCTAGAAATGGGATCGAGCGCACTCGTCGGCTCGTCCATCAAGATCACATCGGGTTGCACTGCCAAGACGCGCCCGATCACGACGCGCTGCTGTTGACCGCCGGACAACGCCAGCGCCGACGTGTGTAGCTTGTCTTTGACTTCATCCCAGATCGCGGCTTGCTTGAGGCTCGTCTCGACCGCCTGGTCTAACACCGCACGGTCCTTGATCCCTTGCAGTCGCAAACCATACACCACATTGTCGTAGATGCTGAAGGGAAAAGGATTCGGCTGTTGAAACACCATCCCGACTTGCTTACGCAACTGGACGACATCTTCTTGTGACGAATAGATGTCTTTGCCGCGCAACTGGATGTCGCCGGTCACCTTCACTCCCGGAATCAAATCATTCATCCGGTTAAGGGTGCGCAAATATGTCGACTTCCCGCAACCGGAAGGCCCGATCAAAGCCGTGATCTGATTCTGCTGAAAATCCAGATCGATGCCGTGTAGCGCTTCAAAGTCGCCATACCATAAATGAACGTCTTTGCTGGTAATCACTTTGTCGTTAACCATGGGGCCTCCTAGTTGATTGATTTTTCGTCGAGTTGTTCTGAGCAATGTAGGGCTGTCTAAGCTAAAACCGCTCAGTTCTGCTCTCTGGTTTCATCCTCGAGCTATACATGCCTAAGCCCGTCCTGTTCCGCTTTGGTTTCATCCTCGAGCTACACAGGACAACGGCATTGCGGATAAGTAATCGCAGACTTGTACCAGCTCCGCTGGCACTACGTCCACGCTTCCTTATCCACATGCCTAAGCCCGTCCTGTTCCGCTTTGGTTTCATCCTCGAGCTGCGTGGCGCAATGCGGGTACAGCTAGCTACGCCAGCGCACTCGGGGCTAAGTCCGCCCCAAGCACGCTGGCTAGGCTACCTGACCCGCTAAAACCGCGCCAACTCCACTTTGGTTTAGCCGAAGTGGCCCGAGACGTAGTGGTCTGTTGCCTGAATCTTTGGGCGTGTAAAAATCTTGCGGGTCTCGTCGAATTCGATCGCTTGGCCAGAGTAGAAGAACGCAGTGTAATCGCTGATCCGGGCGGCCTGCTGCATGTTGTGCGTGACGATGATAATCGTATACTGATCTTTCAGCGCCATCAAGGTGTCTTCCACCGTCGATGTCGAAATCGGGTCGAGCGCCGAGGCCGGTTCGTCCATCAACAAGACATCCGGCTTCATCGCAATCGCCCGTGCGATGCACAGACGCTGCTGCTGACCGCCTGACAACGACAGCCCGCTTTGGTATAAGTTGTCCTTGACCTGATCCCACAACGCGGCCTGCTTGAGGCTGGTTTCGACCAACTCGTCGAGCACCTCTTTGCGTTTTTCACCGAATCGGCGCGGCGCGAAGGTGATGTTATCATAGATCGACTTGGCAAACGGATTCGGGCGCTGGAACACCATGCCGATATG
>CAKQZO010000059.1 GCA_934293835.1 uncultured Lacticaseibacillus sp.
GCGGGTGGCCTCTTTGAATGCCTTGATCGTCGCGTGGATCTCAGGAATCGCCATGGCGCGCGGGGTTTCGGCGCCTGGGCGCATGGCTGCCACCGCGGAAGCCGAAACCGGCTGCTCGCCGCCTAGCGTTGCCGAATTCGTCATCCGACCGGCGTGGAAGATCTGGACGAAGGCCTTGGCACCTTTGGCCTGAATCGCAGTCGCCAAGGCGTGTAACTCCGGTAACATCTGATCGGTGGCAATCGATAGTTCACCGGGCCAGCCTTTGCCACCAGCTTGAACGTTGGCGGCACCTGTGATGATTGCACCGAGGCCTTGGGCGCGATCGGCATAATACTGGATCTCGTCGCGGGTGACGGTGCCGTTGTAGAAGCTCTGTTGGGTAGTCATCGGTGACATCACCAAGCGGTTAGCGATGGTGACCCCAGACTTGAGCGTGAGCGATTGGTTGAAATTTGCCATTACTATGCCTCCTGTAATAAACCGACAACAGCCACCCCGACTTGGTGGGCGGATTGCGGGTTCTGGCCGGTGACGAGCCGGCCTGCGACCACGACATTTTCCGTATACGCAGCGGCTTTGGTGTACACAGCACCCGCCTCCTTGAGCGCGTCTTCGGTCAAGAAAGGCACGGTGGTGGTCAGCTGATTGATGGCCTCTTCTTCGTTGGTGAAGCCGGTCAGCTGCTTGCCATTGACGAAATCGCCCATCGCCAGCAAACCGACGACACCGTGACAAGCCGCGGCGACGATGCCACCTTGGGCGGCGATCTTGGTGGCAATTGCGCCTAGCGCCTGGTTGTGAGGCAAGTCCCACAGCACCCCGTGACCACCGGCAAAGTAGATGATGTCATAGGCGGTCGGATCGATCGCCTCGGGGGCGAGTGAGTTGGCGAGAAACTTCTCGCGATAACTGTCGTCGCCATAGTACGACCAGTTCAACGCATCCATCTGAGATACCGCTAGCGATTCTGGATCCAAGGGCACGAACCCGCCGGTGGGGGAGACGTAATCGACAGCGATCCCGTTTTGACTCATGACATCGTGAAAATGTGTCGCCTCTGCCAACCAGACCCCGGTTGCGCGGTTGGTGCCATCGAAGCGGGCGTGGTTAGTGACAACGATCAAAGCTCTAGACATAAGAGCCTCCTTATATTTTGTAAGTTAAGCTTAGTATAAGCTATGAAGAATGGATGTCAATGATGCGTCAAAAAAAGCTCGCCCACGATGGCCGAGCCGATGCGTTAGTGATCCTGGAGGAGTGTGATGGCCGCTTCACCGACACGCTGGGCAGATTGTGAATCTTGACCGGTCACAAGGCGATGGTCAATCACGACAGGTTCAGGGCTAGTGATGAACGTTGCTCCGGCGCCTTTGAGCGGTTCTTCGTCAAACGCGTTGCCGGTCAATCGCTTGCCTTGGACGAAGGTGCCCATGGCTAACAGGCCGACCACGCCATGGCCGATAGCCGCGATGATGCCGCCTTGCTCGGCGATCGCTTGGGCCAGGTGGCCTAGGGTCTGGTTGTTGGGGAAGTCCCACATGACGCCTTGACCACCGGCGAAGCAAAGGATGTCGTAGGCAGTCGGATCAATCTGGATGGGGGCTAGAGAATGGGCGAGATATTGTTGCCGATAATCGGCATCATCGTAATACTGCCAGCTCAGCGCATCCATGTGGGTTGCACTCAGAGAATCTGGGTCTAAGGGAATGAATCCGCCTTGTGGTGAAACATAGTCGACGGCGATGGCAGCTTCGGCCATCGCCGTATGAAAGTGGGCGAGCTCTGGGAACCACGCTCCGGTCGCGCGGTCGGTTCCTTCGAAGTGGGCATGGTTGGTGACGACGATTAAGGCTCTAGGCATGCGAATCCTCCTTATCGATTGAAAGCTATCACCAGTATAAGTCGTGCAAAATAGAAGTCAATGTCGGCGGTATCAGAGCCGTTAGTCAAAAAAAGGGCTGTGACAAAAGGCGGTTTTGGTACCGACGGATAGCCTAAGCAGACGCTGAATCTGAACTTTGGACCTAGTGTCTGGTGTAGCTATCTGCTCGGTGCCGGCCTTTTGGAACGTAACATCACTGGAACATGTGGGCACATGAAAGGGGCTGTGACCTTTGTCACAGCCCCACACATTCTGATTAAAGGAGATGGATGTCGTCTGCTTCGCAAGCGGCGATCATGTCTTCTGGCCAGACGCTGGCCTGTACTTCACCGACATGGGCCTTGCCTAAGAGCAGCATGCACAGCCGAGACTGGCCGATCCCACCGCCGATGGTGTAAGGGAGTTCGCGCTTCATGATCTTCTGGTGGAATGGCAGTGCCAGGCGATCTTCGGCGTCGGCGATCTTCAGCTGGCGGGCCATGGCGTCTTCGTCGACTCGGATGCCCATGGAAGAAACTTCCAGCTTGCAGTCAAGCGGTTCATACCAGAAGATGATGTCGCCGTTGAGCTTCCAGTCATCGTAGTCAGGGGCGCGGCCGTCATGGCGTTTGCCAGATTTCAAGGCCCCACCGATGCCCATCACGAAGACGCAACCGAGCTCTTTTGCGATCTTGTCTTCACGCGCCATCGGGTCGAGGTCTGGCCAGCGATCTTCGAGTTCTTGGGTGGTGACGAAGTGAATCTCATCTGGCAAGTGATGAACTGCTTCTGGGTACTTGTACCAGACTTCGTGTTCCATGTGCTTGATGACTTTGAAAATCTGCCGCACAGTCGCCTTCAAAGTCTCGACCGTCCGCTGTTCCTTGGTGATCACCTTTTCCCAGTCCCATTGATCGACATAGATCGAATGGAAGTTGTCGAGTTCTTCGTCTTTGCGGATGGCGTTCATGTTCGTGTAAAGGCCTTCGCCTGGTTGGAAGCCGAATTCGCCTAACGCGTTGCGCTTCCACTTCGCCAAAGAATGAACGATTTCCATCTGATGGCCAGGCATTGATGCCATCGTGAAGGAAACCGGGGCTTCAACCCCGTTCAGGTTGTCGTTCAAGCCGGTGGCCTTGTCGACCATCATCGGCGCGGAGACCCGGCTGAGGTTGAGCTGCTTGCCGAATTCATCTTGGAAGGTCTCACGGATGTAGCGGATCGCCTCTTGGGTCTTTCGAGGGGACAACTTAGGATCGTAACCTTGTGGTGTAAGTAATTGCATGAACAAAACTCCCTTTTTGATAGTTGGAACAAAATAAAAAAGTCTTCTGTCCCCATAATTCAAGGGACGAAAGACTTTATTTCGCGGTACCACCCAAGTTGCCCGGCATACCCCGGGCCACCTCACTAGCGCACAATCATGCGCCTTCGGATGATAACGCCCCGAACGACGGCCACGTCTACTCGGCAGAATGCCTTTGGGGTGGCAACTAGGAGAGTGTTATTCAGAAAGATCTGCCTACCGTCGTGTTTACACTGGTCACGACTCACTGGAGGAGCGGGATCTCTTACTTGTCTCTCGTAAGTTTTTCGTTTTGTTTTAATGTTGCCTATCATAGCCGCTCCGTTGACATTGTGCAACTCCTTTTGTTAAAAAAGGTGTCATCAGCAGCAATTTTTTTTGAGGTGCCAGGCTCAAACCCTGTGTCTACGAGAATGGAGGCAATCTTTTGTAGTGGTGAGATGCTTGCGGAGGCGGTGCCTCGCGTCGCGTTCTAATTGTATTCACATTTTTAGATAGGTCAGGAGAGGCGCGATGAAATAATGGTGTGCAGTATTCGGAGGCGGCTTACTTGACGGTCTCAGCCAGCGCATCGAATTACCAGATTGGCTGATCTTGGCGCTAGGCACCGGCTTCGTCGGCGCCTACGTTGATGCTTGAGGCTGTCACCTGGCTTATATGGGGACTTCACCACGTTTTCAACGTTGACGGTCGATAGCGTGATTCTGTTGTGCAATCGCCGCTTTGGTGCGTTCGGCCTCGGGTTGTGGTGTGGGCAGCGTTACTTCTAGCGCGCGTCACTAGCGCCACAAATCTGCGGCAGAAAAAATCAGTAAGAGCGCGACGACCCCATTGATGACGCGGTAGTGTTGATGATAAAACTGGTTGATCAATTGGCCGCCGCCAGTCCACATGAAGGTCCCTAGCGACCCGATGATGACCATCAGCGCCCAGCGAACGGGCAACGCGGCCAAGACGCCGGGTAAGGCGAAGGCACCCAGGCCGGTGATGAAATAGAGGTAAACCTTGATGTTTGTGAGTTGCAGGAGCAACCCAGTCAAGAAGTGATCACTGTCGGCACCGGCCGTCGTTGGCCGCGAGATAGCCACATGGTAAGCGAGGTAAAGCAGGTATAAGGAACCGACGACCTTCATCCCGCTGATGAAGGTGGGGGTGTGTTGCAGCCAGTCGGCCAGTAACCAGGCGACGATGCCGATGACCCCCATCCCGACGGCCATGCCGAGATTCAACCGGAGACTCTGGCGTAACCCGCGGGTTTGTCCCGATACCATCGCCATGATGGTGTTGGGCCCGGGTGTGAACGACATGATGAGAATGAACGAAAAGAATGCGAGCATAGTGACCTCCAATAGTCATTGCAAATGCAATTAGATTTAAAACGAAGTGTACGCTACACTCGTTGCAAATGCAATTACTTTTTGCTATGCTTATCCTGCCTCATGGGTCATGAGCGCAGATTGAGATGGCGGCCAGCACAATCGAATAGAAGGGAGTTGGATCATGTTTGATGTGATTCGGGAGATCGGCGCAATCACGCGGACGATCCAAACTGAGAGTAATGCCACGTTTCGACAAGTCGGCCTAGACAACAACCGATTCATTTACGTGATTCGCGTCTGTGAGCGGCCGGGGATGTTCATGGCCGCGTTGGCAGATTCGCTTCAAATCGATCGGACGACGGCATTTCGCACCGTGAAGAAGCTTGTTGCCGATGGGTGGCTGGTCTTGCGCGAAGATGAAACCGATAAGCGCCTGCGGTGTGTTTTTCCCACGGACAAGGCAACGGCAATCTACCCGCGCCTGCATGCATTCGAGCAGGCTAATTCAGATCACCTTCTTGAGGCCTTGACCGCAAGTGAACGCCAACAATTGGTGGCCCTAATGAAAAAGCTGACTTATTGATGGCGAAATAAGCGCCGAAGTCGGCCGCGCAGACGCTGGGCGGCGAGAAACGCACGATGGATGCGTACATCGTGTTGGGACGCTTTGCGATAAAAATGCTGGTGATAGTTCTCTGCTGGCCAAAACGTTGTGGTGGCCTGATCGGCTTGGCGAAGCGCTGGCGTTAAGTTGGCGCTTAGCGCGAGCGGGCGCAACGCGGCTTCTAATTGGCCCATGCATTGCGGTTTTTGGCCTGCAGGAGTAGGTGCGGGTGGCCGGATTTAGCGGCAGGTGATAGTGGGTAGCGAGGGCTGGCATGAGAAAGGCTCCTTTCTGATGGAACGATTACAATTGAATTGTGCCGGTGCTTGTTAAAAATCTCAATGCTCGGCACTGGACAGCGCGGTGATGTGCAGGTATGATTGAACGTATGTTTGTTTTTGGAGGTCATCATGTTTACGCTCGAATTTGCCCCACTACATGCGCATAATCCCAAGCTCACCCGCAGTCAGTTCACCGCCGCGCTTGCGGTGCGGACGCCGCGACTCGCGGCCAGACGCAAGCGTTGGTATCAGATTGGTGTGGCCGCGCTCGCCCACGCACGATGGTGGTACGGCGCAGATGTTGCCGACACGTTGTGGTTGACCTTGCGCCCCCAGCGCGTTGATAGCGAACTGGCACGCCATCGCGATGAATGGTTGGCGCGGGTGGTGGGGTTGCTCGTCGAATTTGAATTGGCCACGCCGCTGGCCACAGCGCTGAGCAATCACTGGCCGCGCCTGGACGGCGTGATCACGCCGGAAGCCAAGCGCTGGGGGCTGGTGCATCAGCTGCCGAATCGCGTTAGCGCCTGGGTGTTTGCTGGCCAGTTAGTGGATGAAACTGGCTTGCGGCTTGTGCAGGCACTCGGCGGAGAGCCGCAGGTTGAAGGGCTGTCTAATGACCGCTTGGCGCGCGCGGTGCAGGTCCTGCAGGCGCCGTTTAGTCCGTTGCCTGAGGCCTGGCATCAGACCGTCATCAAAAAGGCAACTAGCCCGGTTGCTAAAGCGGCCACGCCGCTTCCGCCGGTTGCGCCGGCCTTCGTCAAACAGCTACGCCAAGAGCTCCACCAGACGGCTAAAACCGGCGCGCAATTCGTTCACGTCTTACCGTTGGCCCTTAATCTCGCGTCGCTTCTGAATGCTTTGCGTGACTATGGGCATTTGAAGCGACTTGACCTGATCGCGCCTAAGATTACAAGCGGGGGGTTACACGAACTGGCCGCGGTGCTTGATCAAGCCGTTGTCCTCGACCATGCGCAGGTGACGATCGTTTCCGGTCAAGTTGAACAGACCCCGGCGGCCGCTGCGGATCTGGCAGAATTATTGGCCGCAGGCGTGACCTTGGCAACGAGTGCGAAGCGGCCACTGGCCGCGCGCTTGCTCCTGTTAGAATTCGAACAGGTCACGCTTGCGGTCAGTGGCTCGAGCATGATCACGGCCGCGTCGTATCAGACAAGCTTGGAACTGGATACGCTGACGATCAGCAAGGCCAATCCGTATGCGGCGTGGCTGGCCGCACTTAAACTAGAGCTCAAGCCGTTGGTGCCTCAAGCCAAGGTCAGTGGCGCGCGGCCGCGGTTATTGTCGGTGTCAAGCGACCGCCTGGCCAACTTCAAGGCGAAGGTCGCGGCCGTACAAGACGCAAGCACCCACGAGCGGCTACAGGCCTGGTTGTATTATCAGCCTCAGCCGCCGGTGACGATGATGCTGGGTGGCGTCGAATACTTCGCATTGGCGTTTCCGCAATATGATACCGTCGTTATCGATACGTTTACGCCGAACAATGCGCTTTTTTATCAGTCCGGTGGGGCCGTGTTGCAGTTGGCAGCGGCGACGACTAAGCAGACACTCATCGCGTTGGGGGCCAAGCGTGCATACCACACCGACGTTCCGATTCGTACGCGGGTGCGGCGCATCCTTTCGCCAACAGAATGATCGTGCTTCCGGGGTTGGGCCCTTTGGCGCAGTCCCGTTTTTTTTGCGATTAAAAGACGTTGTGGTAACAGTTGAGTGGGCGCTAACCTTGATGGAACAAGGAGGACGGAAGGCCTTGATAACGCCTTTTAGAAACTTTGGCCGTCCTAAAAAATGTGCTTGTAATTGTTCAGTATCATGGTTATAGTATTCTATGGAAATTGAACGGGCGCTCGACCAAGCACCTGACAGGGAAACCAAACTGGTCACCGAATTTCTAAACCAATAGAAAAGAGGTTCATTCTAATGAACAAGCATATCGATATCGAACGTATCAAGTCGGAAGATGCAATCGCCGATAAGTCGCTCGACGAGATCAATGGCTCCGTTGAAGTGCCGACCAATGCCGGATTTTTGAAGACGTTGATGGCCTACACTGGGCCAGGGATCTTGATTGCCGTCGGTTATATGGATCCAGGGAACTGGATCACCTCCATCGCCGGGGGGGCGCAATATAAGTATCGCCTGCTCGCCGTCGTCTTGCTTTCCAGCCTGATCGCAATGTTGTTGCAGTCTATGGCCGCCAAGCTTGGCATCGTCACGGGTAAGGACCTTGCCCAGTTGACGCGAATGCATACCAACAAGGTCTCAGGCATCTTGCTTTGGATCGTTGCCGAATCGGCGATCATGGCAACGGATATCGCCGAAATCATCGGGTCTGCGATTGCTTTACAGCTCTTATTCCATATTCCGTTGATCATCGGGATCGTCATCACCGCGTTAGATGTCTTGCTCCTGTTGCTGTTGATGAAGCTCGGGTTCCGCAAGATCGAAGCAATCGTCGCAACGCTTGTGGCGGTGATCTTGCTGGTCTTCGCCTATGAAGTCTTCTTGGCCAAGCCAAGCATCACCGGCATCTTGAACGGGTACGTGCCAACGAAGGCGATCCTTGAGAATCACGGGATGCTGTATCTGACGTTAGGGATCGTCGGGGCGACGGTGATGCCCCATGATTTGTACCTGGGGTCATCGATTTCGCAAACTCGCAAGGTTGATCGCAACGACCGCGGCGAGCTCGCCAAGGCCGTGCGCTTCTCGACCATCGACTCCAACGTGCAACTGTTCTTGGCGTTCATCGTTAACTCGTTGCTGCTGATCTTAGGGGCGGCGTTGTTCTACGGGACTAACTCTAGCCTCGGACGGTTCGGCGAACTTTTCAACGCCTTACAAGATTCCGCAGTGGTTGGGGCAATCGCCAGCCCGATGTTGTCCATGCTGTTCGCGGTTGCGTTGCTTTCTTCTGGGCAGTCATCGACCATCACCGGAACGCTGTCCGGGCAGATCATCATGGAAGGCTTTGTCCGCATGAAGGTGCCGCTATGGGTCCAGCGGGTCGTTACCCGGGGATTGTCTGTGACCCCAGTTTTGATCTTCGCCTTCATCTATCACGGCAACGAGGCCAAGATCGAAGGCCTACTGACGCTGTCACAGGTATTCTTGAGTCTGGCGTTACCGTTCGCGGTTGTGCCGTTGGTCATCTTCACCTCTAGTAAGAAGTTGATGGGTGAGTTTGCCAACAAGACCTGGTCGAAGATCTGCGCTTGGATCGCGACCATTGTCTTGATTGCCCTGAATATCTACTTAATTTTACAAACATTAGGCCTGATGTAAGGTCTGGCTGGGAACTTCGCGAAGGCGAGGTTCTTTTTTGATGAAAAAACATTAAAAATAATTATATTTTTTGTTGTTACAGATTATGGTTGCGTGTAATCTAGGTGAAAGGGAGGTGAGCGCTTGCAGGAACAGTTTGAATGGGCGCCGTATCTGATCTGGATGTTTTCCGGCGCGATGTTGTCCGGCTTCATGGCCGCTAAGCTGGTCCTTGAGACGACCTCGATCGGCTTTTCTCACGAAATGGTCGCAATCAATCTGACTGTGTTGGTGGTGACCTTGGTGTTCGTCACTGTCAGTGAGGTGTATCTTGAGCAGGCCTTGTTTGCCATCGTCGTGGTTGGCGTGATTGCTTGGGCCTTCATGCCTGGGTTCTGGTTGCCAATAATGGGCATCGCCGCCGGCTTGTTGTTGGTGGATTGGCACTTCGCTGCGCAGATCCGCGCCCACTGGGGATTATATTATCTCGCGTTGTTCGCCTTGGCGATTCCGGTGTTGATCGGTGCCAATCACGCGCAGTTGTTATCCGGCTGGGTATATCTTGCGCAAGTGGTGCAAATCTTGACCTTAGGCGCAGTTGTGCGTGCGTATACATGGCTGATGCAGTTGCAGGCAGCGCGTACGCAGCGTTTTGCCCGTGAGGCTTATTACGATAAGCTGACAGGGCTGCGCAATTTCCGGGCGTTTACGGAGGACTTGCAACAGGTGTTCACGGGGTATCGGCAGGGACACCCC
>CAKQZO010000060.1 GCA_934293835.1 uncultured Lacticaseibacillus sp.
GTGTTTCTTGCTCGAAGAAGTCGCCACCTTGATCTTCTCTGGGGCGTGGGACTTGCTAACGGCTGTCTGCCGTGCGGCGCTGGCACCGAGGCCAAAGTGTGGGAGGACCCGATCGTACACCAACACCCCGGCGAGCAGCACCACAACGACCACGAGCTGGCGCCGCGCCGAGTGCACGACCAGGGCCATCCGCCGCTCGCGCGTGCGCACGAACTCGCGATGCGCCGCCGCGGTATAGCGAAGATAAAAGCTGATCAACACGATCACCAAAAGCACGACTAGCGCCAACTCGCGCACCAGCATGTTATGTAGCAAACTGCCCGCCATAATGAAGACCTCCATAGATTCCGATAGCCTAATTATAGCAGTGTGGCAAGGGCCCAGCCAACTCCCTAAGTAAAAAAGCTGGCCGGCGCACCAAAAAACGATACCGTTCGGGCCGAATGTCGGCGCCGCAACGGTATCGTTGATCGCAACTTAAAGTTCGTGGACCTCAAAAGGCAATGGTTCGATCGCTTCTTGCACCCACTGCGCCTTCAATTCGGCTGTGTCGATGGAAGCATCGACGAGCGCAATGCCGCAATCCCCGCCACCGGCACCGCTGGATTTGGCCGCGCCACCGGCGCTTTCGGCCAGGTCACACATTTTGCGCAGACTCGGCGTCTCGATCTCGACGCCAGACAAGGTCGCCAGATGATTGAGTAATTGCCGGTTGGCGCGGATGCCCGCCTGAATCGCCGCCAGCGAATGCCGCCTGAAGCCTTCGATCAAGCCTTCCAGCGTGTTGCGGCTCGCCGCCAAGAACGCCTGATACTCTTCGCGCTCACGCGCCTGAGCGATGGCGATCTTATCGACCAAGCGACTGGTCGATGCCGGCGATCCGGTCCAGCCGATCAACAAGCGCATATCATCTGGGGCGTCCAACAGCTCGATGGACAGCTCCGGCCACGCCATCTCCAAGAGTTCCGACAACGTGTGTTCACGCCGTTCGGCTGCCAACCACGCTTTGTCGAAGGACCGATAAGCGATCCAGCCGCCGTAAACCGAAGCGGCGATGTCGCCGAGGCTACCGTTACCTTGAATATCCAGATGGGCGATCGCAGCCAACTTGTAGATATGATCGTTAGACATATGTAACTGATAGAACTGGTCTAATGCCTTCACCGTCGCCACTGTCACCGCCGCCGAAGAGCCGAGGCCGTATTTCTTGCCATCGGTCGCATCGAGGTCGGAATCGACGTCCATCGTGTAAAGCGACAATGGCTTGCCTAATTCGCGCGCATAGATCTCGGTACACCGAATCGCGCTCAGAATATAGTGAAACGGGTTATCGCGGTTGTCAAAAACCATCTCATCACCGTTGCGTTGCCAAGTTAACGAATTCTCCTGGTATTGCTTGGAGTTGATGCTACCATACGTGTCAGCGACTTCCACCGTCACCGTCACGAATTGATTCAAAGCCACGATCACCGCGGGGTACCCAGTTTCCACCACCGCGTATTCACCAGCGATATAAAGCTTGCCTGGCGCCTGCGCTGTTACCAATCCATCAGAACCCTTCACCGAATTTTTATCCGCCTCTTGGCGGTCTTGTGCGCTATGATTATACGCTCAGGCGAACGCGCTTGTCGTCTTCCACCTGCAACCGTAACTAATTCTTGAGAAACGCACCTCATCTATTCTATTCATCTTGATTCAGAAAAACAATAACCAATCCACCATAATCGGTGTCCTTGTCAGCCCACGATAGGCGCAAAAGCCCACCCCACATTCGTCCGGATTAGGTTTTGAAGCGAATTGGTGAACGCTTGGCAAGCTTGACGTTGAACAGACCAAAAAAGGACCTGGCAACTGCCAGATCCTTTGTGTGCCATCAACCGACAAGCTCTTGGTGAAGGTTGATCTGCTTAGCATCGATCGAGAAGCGCTTGTTGACGATAAAATCGTGAACGACCGCCTGCAAGATGTCGACCATCTGCGCCCGCGTCAACTCGATGAACCCCGGCGCCATCAGGTTACAGATCCCGGTGGCGACGATCCATAACCCGCTGAGCGTGTTGCGGCGCCGTTCAGGATCGAGCTTGGCGGCCGGATCATAATCGTCGAACCGCTTGAGCGCCTCAGAAAACGCAAATTCGCGCATCTCGGCCACCCCGAAGTGATCCTCGACAAACACCGCCCGATAAAGCATCCGGTTTGCCAAGGCGAAATCTATGTAAGCCAACCCGAGATCGACAACCGGATCATCGGTGTAGCGCCTGGAGATCTGGTTCGTCAGCTCAGCTTTGATTCGGCCCATCACAGCGGTCTTCAACTCCCCCATTGAGTTGAATTCCAGATAGATCGGCTGCGTCGAACAGTTCAGATGCCGGGCAATGTTCCTGGCGGTAAAACTCTTGAATCCTTCTTCGACGACAAGTTGATAAGCTGTTTCTAGAATTTGCGTTTCCGTGATCGACTTTCTGCGCGCCATACGGTTCCCCCACTTTCATGCTGTACCCCAAAAATACTTATACCGTTATTTTACCAAAGCACTAAGAAAACGCAATCAAAAATGTGCACAAAAACACATAATCCGTGGCCGTATGGTCGCCACGGATAAAACAACACCTCGCTAACCGCCCATGCAGGCTTCTCCCGTGCAACCAGGTGTTATCTCGATTGCTGTGGTATGATGGAGCCAACCAAATCCAAGGAGTGATTTCTCGTGACCATGCCTAATTTCACCACCAATTTGAGAAAATATGCGCGGCTCGCCGTCCACACCGGCGTTGCCGTCAAGCCAGGGGACACCGTGTATCTCCAGATCAACACTGATCAGCGGCAACTCGCCGCCTTGATCACCGAAGAGGCTTACGCGGCCGGCGCGGCCGAAGTACAGCTTTGGTGGCAAGACGACGCGATTACCCACTTGAACATGGCGCACATGGCCAAGGCGCGCTTGTTCAAGCCGTCACCAGACGTGCCGGCGCGGTTTGACTATTGGCTGCATAAACACGCCAAGCGCATCACGATCACCTCAAGTGATCCCGACAACCTCGCAGGCATTGACGCCCAGCGGATCGCCGGCTATCAAGCAGGGTTCCAACAGGCCTACGCCAAGCTGATCAACGCCATCACGACTAACCAGATCTCTTGGACGATTCTGGGCGCCGCTAGTCCGGCTTGGGCACGCAAAGTTTTCCCTGCCGCGGCCACCAGTGAAGAAGCCGTCGACCAGCTGTGGGACGCTATTTTCAAAACCACCCGGGTCTACGCCGACGATCCGGCTACCGCGTGGCGCGAGCACGATGCCTTGTTGCGCACCAAAGCCGCGTGGCTGAACCAAGAACAATTCGACGCGTTACATTATACGGCTCCCGGCACCGATCTGACCGTCGGGCTGCCCGCCCACCACATCTGGGAAGGCGCCGGCTCGTTCAATCCCCGTGGCGAAGAGTTCATGGCAAACATGCCGACTGAAGAAGTCTTCACCGCCCCGGACAATCGTCGCATCGACGGAACGGTCGCCTCGACCAAGCCCTTGGCCTACGCCGGTACGATCATCGCCGACATGCACTTCACCTTCAGGGCCGGCCGGGTGATCGCCGCCGAAGCCGCCCAAGGCAACGAGACGCTCCAACACCTGCTCAAGATCCCTGGCGCCCGCTCCTTGGGCGAAGTCTCCTTAGTCCCTGACCCCAGCCCCATCAGCCGCTCGGGCATCACCTTCTACAGCACCCTGTTCGATGAAAACGCCTCAAACCACATGGCCCTGGGCACTGCCTATCCGTTCTCGCTTGAAGGCGGGGTCGCCATGTCGGCCGACCAACGACGCGCCCACGGGCTTAACGTCGCCGATACCCATGTCGATTTCATGATGGGCTCGGCCAAGATGAACGTCGACGGGATCAAACCAGACGGCACCCGGGTCCCGATCTTCCGCAACGGCGACTGGGCGTAATCAAAAATCCTCCTGCGCATGCAGAAGGATTTTTTGATGCTTGTGAAGCTTATTCAGCGCGCAAGGCGATGGCCGCATCTTTCTTCGCAGCCATTCGGGCTGGCACGTGGCCTCCGAGAATCGTGAGCACCGTCGAGACGACCACTAACACGATCGCGTGCACAGGATTCAAGACCGCGACGCTGCTCAAGCCAGTAACGCCTGCGAGAACCGAATTGATTGGGAAGGTCAGCGCCCACGCGACAACGATTCCGAAGATTCCGGCGCCAAAGCCTAAGATGAACGTCTCGGCATCAAAGACGCGCGTGATGTCTTTCTTCCGCGCCCCGAGCGCCTTGAGCACCCCAATTTCCTTGGTACGCTCCAGAACGCTGGTGTAGGTGATGATCGCGATCATGATCATCGAGGTCACCAAACTGATTCCGGCAAAGGCAACTAAGACATAGGTGATCGCGTCCATCAAGCCGCCGGTCATGTCAGACACCGTCCCGGCCAGGTCCGTATAGACGACCCGATCCTGCTTGGCCTTGCCGTGATTCCACTTGTCCAGATAACTCAAGACCTTGTCTTTGAGCTTGAAGCTCGTCGGGTAGATCTGAATCGAGGTCGGCGTGCTGGAGCCGCCGAGGCTGTTCAACAGCGTGCTGCGGGTCGCAGCATCCATGCTTTGGCCGATGATTACGTTGGTTTGGCTCGCTTTTTGGGCGGTCACAATGGCCGAGTCTTGGTTGGCTGCCAGGACCTGCTTGGTCAAGGCCGCGCTGTACGCAACCCCGCTTGCCAACAGGCCATCAGAGTTCTTCGACTTGACCCGCACGATGCCAGTCACGTTCAGGGTCTTGGTATTCGCCGCGGAGGCAGCCTTGGCCAGATCCTGAGTCGGCATGAAGGTCCCGGTCGGCAACTTGGTGTAGTAATCGTTGTTGGCCACGACTTGCACCTTCGTCCCCACGAGGTCATCGAAGTTGACCTTGGTGCCGGCCTTCAGATCATAGCCGAGGTTCTTCAAGGCGTTGATGTCGATGGAGTTGTCCTTGTTGACGACCAAAATGATGTCTGTCGCCTTCGTCGGGTACTTGCCGGCGATCACCTTGTAATAAGTCTTCAAGAAGCTCTGCCCGCCGTTGCGGTCGATCGGATAAACCGAACCACCCACACCGGTGGAAGCGGCCATCATCGACGAATAGTCAACACTCTTGGAATCAGGGTTGGCCGTCGAGAACGTGACCGCCTTGTACTTGCCAGCCACCTTGCGCACCAAGTTCATGCCGGTGCCATAAGTGACCGCGATGTTTTTCGCGTCTTTCTTCGGCATCTGATTGATGTAATCCAGATACTTATCGGTCAGCTTGTTGGCGTGCTGCGCCTTTTCCGCATCGGATTTCTCCGCCGTCAGGTGATCGGCCTTGGAGAACGTCTTGGTCTTCGTGCCCGTCATCATCGAGCTGGTGTCCGTGCCGGTTTGCGAGATCGTCACCGGCATCGAAGCCATCGCCTCGGATTGCGTCTTGTCGATCTGCTTTTGGAAGCCGTTAGACAGCGCCAAGACGACCGCAATCGAGATGATACCGATGCTTGACGCGAACACGGTCAAGAACGTCCGCCCTTTTTTGGTGCGAATGTTGTTGAAACTCAGCTTCAGCGCCGTCCAATAACTCATCTTCGTGTGATTGAGCTTGAACTGGTCATTCTGCTCAGCTTCGGAAAACGGATTGGAGTCGTGTTGAATCTGGCCATCGGCGAATTCGATCACCCGATCGGCGTACTTCCTGGCCAGCTCAGGGTTATGCGTCACCATCACGACCAGCCGCTCTTTGGAAAGGTCGCGGATCAGCTTCATAATCTCTTCAGAAGTCTCGGAATCCAGCGCCCCGGTCGGCTCGTCGGCGAGCAAGATCTCAGGATCGTTGGCAATGGCCCGGGCGATCGCCACCCGCTGCATCTGCCCGCCGGACAGTTGTTGCGGGTTCTTGTGCATATGTTCCTTTAGCCCGACGCGGATCAAGGCATCTTCGGCCCGCTGGCGCTTCTCAGCGGCAGACACGCCAGACAGCGTCATGCCCATCTCAACGTTGTCCATGATCGACAGATGTGAGATCAGGTTATACGACTGGAAGATGAAGCCGACCGAGTTATTCCGGTAAGCATCCCAATCCGCATCTTTGAAGTCTTTCGTCGACTTACCTTTGATCAACAAATCGCCAGAGTCGTAGCGATCGAGCCCGCCGATGATGTTGAGCATCGTGGTCTTCCCGGAACCGCTGGGGCCTAAGATGGCAACGAATTCTTGTTCCCGAAAAGCAACGGAAACATCGTCTTGGGCTTTGGTGGTGGTACCACCCACATTGTAGTATTTCTTGATGTGTTTTAATTCGAGCAAGTGGCGTCTTCCCTTCTTATCGCAGCAGCTTACTGCGCATACTTGACAAAAGTTAAGTATGCGGACATACTTGATTTTTGTCAATTGTTTGACCACAATTCGGCCAAAATGGGACTTTAGACTGAACAATTTACACACCAAACGAAGGGGTATCGCAATGGCACCGCAAGATAACGTCGAATTATTCGGCCAACTATTCGCCACCTTGACCCAAGGGTTGCTCCAGAATCTTTCTATTAAAGAACTCGACCTCACGCCGCAACAGATCATGACCCTGGTGATGGTCTACTCCCACCCAGGCGCCAGCATGAGTGACCTAACCGCCAAAATGGGCACGACCGCCCCGCAACTCACTCGCACCATTCACAGCTTAGAAGCCCGCGACTTCGTTCGCCGCAAGCATAACCCGGATAACCGGCGCGTCGTAAATGTCTATCGAACGGCCGCAGGCGATGCGGTCGTTGAAGCCCATATGCGCCGCGTCCAGGCGCGCATCGCCCAACGGCTGGCTGGCCTTTCCGAAGCCGACCACCACCGCTTGGACGCGGATATGCAAGACATCATCGCCCTTTTTGCCAAGATCGGGATCGTCAGCATCAAGCCCGGCGCCGAGCCGCTTGCCGACTGCTAAGCCAAGGCCGCCTCGATCGCTTGGCGGGTGGGAATCGACGGTTGCGCGCCAAGGTGCCCGATGGCTTGGGCCGAGGCCATCTCGGCATAGCGCACGGCTGCCAGCAGGTTCCCCATATCCGGTTTTAGCGCCGCGCTGAAGGCGCCGATGAAGGTGTCGCCTGCCGCCGTGGTGTCCACGACCTTTGCCGCAAACGCGGGCACCAGCTCCTGATGTCCCAATCCCGAGACGTACACGCCCATGGCCCCGAGCGTCAGCATGACGAGCTTGACCCCGCGGGCGTGAAACCAGTCCGCATTCGCCTGCCAATCCGTCGGTGTTTGCATCGCCAAGCCTGTCAAAGCCGCGCTCTCGGTTTCGTTTGGCACGATGATGTCTGTCGCCGCCAAGACTGCCGGGCTTATTGCAGCGGCCGGGGCCGGATTCAACAACGTCAGTATCTGTTGCGCCTGCGCTCGGGCGAAAGCCGCGGCGATCACCGGTTGGGGCACCTCAAGCTGGGCGATCACCAGCGTGCTAGGTTTGAGATGGACATCCGCAGGCACTAGCGCCTCATTGGCCCCATGCTGAATCAGGATCGAATTCTCGCCATCGGCTTGTAACAAGATATAAGCTTGGCCAGTGGTGGTCGTCGTGACTGGTTTGATGTTGGTGGTGTCGATGCCGTCGGCTTGCAGCTGCGCCAGCATGAACTGGCCGTCATCGTCGGTTCCGACCGCGCCGCAAAAATGCACCACCGCCGAACTCCGCGCCGCGGCCACAGCCTGGTTGGCGCCTTTGCCACCGGCCGCCCGGGTGGCGTGTTGAATCGCCAGCGTCTCGCCTGGTTGTGGCAGGCGGGCGATTTGTAAAATGTGATCGACGTTGATGCTGCCGATGATGGTGACGGTATTGAACATTTGCTCACTTCCTTGGTTCCAGCATAACATTTTGTGTGTTATGATTTCTTCTATTGCGATAAATTAAGGGAGGGGTATTGTCATGTCGAAATCAGTTCGGCGCACGATCGCGATTCTGATTTTCAGTGAGTTCTTGATCTGTCTGGGGTTGAGCCTGATTTTCCCAGTCATGCCATTCATCAAGAACAGCCTGCATCTCAGCGCGACCGACATGGGCATCATGTCTTCATTATATGCGCTGACTCAGTTCATCAGTTCACCCATCGTCGGGCGGCTTTCTGACAAGCTCGGCCGCAAGCCGATCCTAGTCGCCGGCCTGGCGCTGTTCGCGGTCTCCGAGGCGCTGTTCGCGCTGACGAATCACCTGTACATGTTCGACTTGTCGCGGATCATCGGCGGCTTGTCGGCGGGGATGTACATCCCGACCGCCCAGGCACTCGCGGCAGATGTGACCGATCATCGCCAGCGCGCTAAGGTCATCGGCTGGCTATCGGCGAGTCTGTCTGGCGGGCTGATCTTGGGTCCTGGGCTCGGTGGCATGCTCGCCAACTACGGTTACAAGGTCCCGTTTTGGGTGGCCGCAGTGTTCGGCCTCTTCGGATTAGTTGCCTTGCTCGTGTTCCTGCCCGACGACCGCAAGCAAAGCGCCCACCGCGAGTCGCACCTGCCGCCGACAGGCAACACCAATTGGCAAACGGTGCTCGCCGGCCCGATGTTGATGCTTTTCATCTTGATCTTGGTCTCAAGCTTCGGCCTGCAAGGCTTCGAGAGCATCTATTCGATCTTCGTCAACGAGGTCTTTCACTTCACTCTCGGCGACATCGCGCTGGTGTTGACGCTCAACGGCATCATCTCCTTGATCTTCCAGGTCGTCTTCTTCGATCGGATCGTGGTGCGGCTGAGCGAGATCGGCCTGACGCGCATCAGCTTCTTGGCCAGTGCGCTGGCCGTGTTGTGGATCAACTTTGCCCATACGAAATGGGAGGTGATGGTGGCCACGCTGATCGCCTTCACCGCCTTTGACCTGTTGCGCCCAGCGATCACGACCCTGCTGACGAAGCAAAGCCGCGACAACCAAGGGGTCATCAACGGGTTGAACCTCAGCCTGACCTCGATTGGGAACATCGCCGGCCCCTTGATGGCCGGCGCATTGCTCGACTGGAATTACCACATCCCCTATGCGGTGGTGGTCGTCTTCCTCGGCGCATCGTTCCTGCTCACCTACACCGTTAGGCTTCAACCGTCGCGTTGACGACACAAAATGCGCCTTCGCGCCCCGATTTCGAATCGTGGGTGCGAAGGCG
>CAKQZO010000061.1 GCA_934293835.1 uncultured Lacticaseibacillus sp.
TCTCAATGTGATTGCCGGCAAGCTGAAGCTCGATAGCGGGAGCGTCGAAATCGGCGAAACCGTGAAGCTCGGCTATTACACGCAGTTATCCCAGAATCTCGATGAGTCCAAGCGCGTGATCGCCTATCTACAAGACGTCGGCGAAGAGCTGGTGACTAACTCCGGTGAACGCATCAGCGTCACGCAACTGCTCGAACAATTCCTATTCCCACGAAGCATGCACGGGGAGCTGATCGGGCGCTTGTCTGGCGGGGAGAAACGACGATTGTACCTGTTGCGCGTCTTGATGTCGCAGCCGAACGTGTTGTTGTTAGACGAGCCGACCAACGATTTGGATGTGGCAACGCTGACCGTGTTGGAAGATTACCTTGAGCATTTTCCTGGCACGGTGATTACGGTCAGCCATGACCGGTATTTCTTGGATAAGGTGGCCGATCGCCTGTTGATTTTCGATGGGAACGCGCAGATCGAGCGTTACGTCGGGGCGCTCACCGATTATCTCACCAAGGCTTCGGCCAAGCCGGCAGTGAGTGCGCCCAAGGCGAAGCCGCAACCGGTGGCCTCCGAGGCGCCGAAGGTCAAGACCAAGTTGACCTATGCGGAAAGCATGGAACATGATAAACTGCAAAAGCAGATGGATGCGCTTGATGATGAGATCACCAAGCTGAAGGCAGAAATGGCCGCGACCGACGGCAAGGACTATGTACGGTTGGGTGATCTCCAGGCGCAGATCGATGCAGACAATGCGCAGTTAGACGAGATGTTTGACCGCTTTGCGGAACTCGACGAATACGTCAACTGATCAGGAGGGCAAGACATGTTGGAGCAACCATACTTGGATTTGATGCGCCAGATCTTGGCGGAAGGTGACTTTAAGGGGGATCGAACCGGAACCGGGACGTATAGCCACTTTGGCGCTCAATTGCGCTTCGATTTGCAACAAGGCTTTCCCTTACTGACAACCAAGAAAGTGCCTTTCGGGTTGATCAAGAGTGAATTACTGTGGTTTTTGCATGGGGATACCAATATTCGTTTCTTGTTGCAGCACAAGAATCACATCTGGGATGAATGGGCGTTTGCGCGGTTCGTCAAGAGTGCCGATTATACAGGACCGGACATGACGGATTTTGGCCAGCGCCGCTTGAGCGATCCGGAATTTGCAAAGCAATATCAGGAACAGATGGCAATATTTGATCAGCGGATCTTAGACGATGCGGCCTTCGCTTCGGCCTACGGGACGCTTGGTAATGTCTATGGTCGACAGTGGCGCGCTTGGGAAACCAGTCGCGGGGACACGATCGACCAGCTCGGGGATGTGATCGAACAAATTCGTACGAATCCGAACTCGCGGCGGTTGATCGTCAGTGCCTGGAATCCAGAAGACGTGCCGACGATGGCGCTGCCGCCTTGCCACACGCTTTTCCAATTCTATGTCAACAATGGCAAGCTGTCCCTGCAGCTGTATCAGCGTTCAGCGGATATGTTCTTGGGGGTGCCGTTCAACATCGCCTCTTATGCACTGCTCACCCAGATGATCGCCCACGAAGTCGGATTGCAGGCCGGCGAGTTCATTCATACCTTCGGCGATGCGCATATTTACACCAACCACATCGAACAGGTCAAAACGCAACTCGCCCGGACGCCCAAGAAAGCGCCGACGTTGTGGTTGAATCCAGCCAAGCAGTCGGTGTTTGATTATGACATGGCCGACATCAAAGTCGAAAATTATGACCCGGCGCCAGCGATTAAGGCCCCGGTCGCAGTCTAAATCCCGAGAGCGGCGTAAGGCCGTATTTAGAGCGTCGTCTAGTGCGTACAATTGCTGGAGCGAATTCATTCGCGCAGGTAATTGTGCCACTATACCTAGCTCGTTGGCCTTGCGCAACTCGACGAAAAAACCAGAGCGAAGCGCGGCCGTCTTTAGGGCGTAGCGTAACGCGTGCTATTGACGAAGTGGATTTATCCGCGCAATCGATAGTACCGTTAGGCCTAGCCCGTTGGCCTCGCGTAGCTCGACGAACCCAGCGCAAACTCACACCGCTTAATGAGGAGGAAATTCCGCTTGATCGCATTTTTATGGGCGCAAGCCGCCAATGGTATCATCGGCCGCGATGGGCGACTGCCTTGGCATCTGCCGGATGATCTCAAATATTTTAAGGCCCAGACGCTGGGTCAGCTGACCGTGATGGGGCGCAAGACCTATCTCGGCTTGCCGAAGCGGCCGCTACCCGGGCGCACGAATGTCGTCTTGACGCATGATGTGAACTTTGAGGCTGAAGGCACGGTGGTCGTGCATTCTCGCCAAGAGTTACTGGCACTTGCCGCCAAGCATCCCGAACAAGATGTGATTATTACTGGCGGCGCCGGTGTTTTTGCCAGCCTCGCAGACTTGCCAGACACGCTGTTGGTGACGCGGCTTGCCGGTGAGTTCATTGGCGATGTCACGATGACGGCGATCGATTGGGCAGCTTTTCGGCGCGAAGAAGCGCGTGAAGTGATCAATGAAGACCCGGCGCTGACGCACACCTTCGAAGTGTGGCGCCGCCGATAATCAAAAACCTCATCACGATTTGAATGTTGAATCGTGATGCGGTTTTTTGGTTAAAAGTGGTTGACCCTCACGCGACGTGAAGGCTTATGCTGGTGTCAGCAAGAGCAAAGGAGGAAGTTGATGACGACTTATCGAATTAAGGCATTTGCCGAGCTGACAGGCACGACACCGCGGACGTTGCGCTATTATCACGAACTGGGGCTGGTGGTGCCGCAACTTGCGGCCAACGGCTATCGTGAGTATACGAGCGCAGATGTCGATCGGCTGCAACGCGTGTTGATGTTACGCGAGCTAGATTTTTCATTGCAGCAGATCAAACGGTTGCTCCAAGCCAAGCCGCAGCTGCTGGCGCGAGCGTTGAAGGCCCAAGCCCAAGTTATCGCGGCCAAGCGGCGCCAACTCGATGCCGTCGCCGAGCGCCTCGATGCGACCTTGCAGAACCTAGAAGGAGGAAATCAGATGACTGATCACGAAAAATTTGCCGCATTCAAAGCAGAACAATTGCGCACCAATGATGACCGCTATGGCCAAGAGGTCGTTGCAACCTATGGGCAGGAACAAAAAGCGGCCGCAGATGCCCATTGGCGCGGCCTGAGTGAGACGCAATACGCCCAGATGCAGGCGGCCGAGCAGGAACTGAAACAAGCGCTCAAGGCGTACCTGCGGGACCCGAAATTGCCGGGGACGGACGCGAGTGCCGCGTTTGAGGCGCATCGTCGGTGGTTGCAGCTAGCAATGCCTAATTACACCCCTGCCATCCATGCGGGGTTGGCGACGATGTACGCCGCGGATGCGCGGTTTGCCAGTTATTACACGGACCTAGTCGACGATCCAGCGGCGACACCTGCGCTGGTGACGATCATTCGCCATTACGCCGGCTAGACGAATAAGTAAATCGAGGCGTACATGCAGGCACTGCCGAGCATCACGAACAAATGCCAGATGACGTGGATATAAGGGATGTGTTTTTGTGAATACAAGACCGCGCCGAGGGTGTAAGCCACGCCACCACCGACCAAAAGCCAAAAACCGGCTGGGCCGAGATGCTGCCACAAGGGGCGAATGCCGATCAAGCAAAGCCAGCCCAAGATGACATAGATGCTAGTTTCGACGATTTTCCACTTGCCGATGAAGAAACACTTGTACCCAATGCCAGCCAGACACAGCGCCCAGATCCCGATCAACAGGCCGATGCCGAGCTTGCCGCCGATCGCGACCAAGCAGTAAGGCAGGTAGGACCCAGCAATCAAGATGAAAACGCCTGAGTGATCTAAGACCTGCAAGATGTGGCGGATCTTGGTGAAGTAAAGGCTGTGGTAGGCCGTCGATGCGGCATAAAGCAGAATCAGTGCGGCCCCGAAGCCGATGAAGGTCGCTTGCCGCAAGGGGTTGGCCCCTGCGCGGAAGGCGAGGGCCAGTGTCCCGATCAAGGCCATGCCCAAGCCGATGGCATGCGTGGTCGCACTCAGGCTTTCGTTGGTGAATGTGTAATCTTGAGAATTATTGGTCAGCTGCATCATGAATCCCTCCGAGAAAGCCAGTTGTGGAACCAATCATTTACGAATTCATTTTAACATGATAAAATGTTCAAATCAACCTCAGCTGGTTATTGAAACTAGATAGCCTAATGCTGACAAGAACGATTGTCTTTGTTATACTGACGAGGTGTGTACGTAACCTAGAAGAAAGTGTGGCCGCGACATGGCAAAGATTAAACTAGTAACTGATTCATCGATTCAAATCACCCCAGAGGAGATTGCGGAATACGATATCACCGTCGTGCCGCTGACAATCATGATCGACTCCACCGTTTATATCGACGGCGAGACGATCACGCGTTCAGAGTTTATGGACAAGATGGCAGCGTCTGAAGCCTTGCCCAAAACCTCACAACCGGCACCGGGGACGTTCTTAGATGTCTATAATCGCTTAACCGCAGACGGTAGCCAGGTGTTGTCTGTGCATATGTTGCAAGCAATCAGCGGTACGGTCAACTCGGCGCGCCAAGCCGCTGACATGGCAGATGGGGATGTCACGGTGGTTGACTGTGACTTCACCGACCGGGCCCAGGCCTTCCAAGTGATCGCCGCAGCCAAAGCAATTCAGGCCGGCGCTGACATGCCTGGGGTTCTAGCAGCTATGGACAAGGTCAAGGCCAAGACGACTTTGGTCATGGGCGTTTCGACATTGGAGAACTTGGTCAAGGGTGGCCGCCTCAGCCGGACTGCCGGCGCGATCGGCGCCTTGTTCAACATCAAAGTGATTTTACAGGTCGCAGATGGCGAGTTGAAAGTGATCCAAAAAGGCCGTGGCGCCAAGACGCTTCATCGCTTCGTCGATAGTTTCATCGAGAAGATGCAAGGCTTCGACAACTTGCGTGAGGTCGGGGTCTCCTTTGCCGGTGGTGAAGCCTACGCCCAGGAGATCGCCAACAAGATTCGCCTGGCATTGCCGCATATTCCAGTGTTGATTCGCCCGACCGATCCGGTGATCGCGTCGCACACTGGCGCTGGGGCGTTTGCTATCATGTGCTATACCGATTAGCGTTCGACGAATTGTTTAACAGGCCTTAATCTCTGCGGCTTAAGGTCTGTGGTATACTAATTTAATAGTGGGTGAGGGCAGGGAGCAACCTGCCCTTTTTCTGTCGTAAGGAGGGGTCATCATCAAAAAATTTATCCAAGCCTTGGCCGTTGTGGTGGCAGTCGCGGTGGTGACCTTCGGCGGCTGGCAGCTCTTTGGTCCTAAGGTCCAGGCCACACACCTGGCCGGGGTCGCCAAGCAGGTGCACACGCGCAGTGTGGTCGGGGTCGGCGATTCGCTGACGCATGGGGTTGGCGATGCGACGGACTCGGGTGGGTACGTGGCTTTAATCAAGGCCGATCTTGAGGCATCTGGCAACTACCAGGTTAAGACACAAAACTTCGGGGTCACCGGCAACACCGCGCCGCAGATTCAAGCACGGCTTGACTCGCAAAAGCCATTGCAAAAGGCGGTCCGCTCGGCCGATGTGTTGACGGTGACGGTCGGCGGCAACGATTTGATGGCCGTGTTGCAGAATCATTTTTTTGATATCACGAGCCAAGATGTCGCCAAAGGCAACGCGAAGTTCCAGAAGAATCTGCTGAAGTTGCTGCATACCTTGCGCCAGGACAATCCCGATGCACCGATTTATGTGTTCGGGATCTACAACCCTTTTTATGTGTATTTCCCCAAACTAACGGCGATGACAACCAGCGTGAAGACGTGGAATCAAGCGACGCAACAGACACTCAAGCAAGTTGACCACGCGTATTATGTCGACATTGATTCGGTGCTGTCCAAAGGTGGCACGACGACCACGAGCAAGGCGACGAAGGCCAAGTTGAAGAAGGCGGTCACCGGCGATAGCAGCGCTAACCCGCTGATTTTCACGCAAGATCATTTTCATCCCAACAACGCGGGGTACGCGCAGATGACCCGGCAGTTGTGGCAGGTGATGCAGAAGACAAAGGAGCAATGGCAATAAGACATGAAGCGAGCAGAGAAAAAAACGCCCAAGCAAACGATCAATTGGTGGCGCTGGGTCGCGCTGGTTTTGATCGGACTGATCATCGGCACCGGTATCTGGTTTACGGTCAAGGTCATCACCCCGTATAACGATCCGGTCACCCAGACGACAGAAACCGCTGCAGAGGTCGATCAACCGGCATTGTCGGTGCGCCTGACGAAGCGCCAGGTCAACCGGATCGTCGATTATTACCTCAACGATTATCTCAAAGGCAGCAAGATCAAGTACACGATGACAATCGGTGACCAGGCAGTACTTGGCGGGAAGTTCAAGTTCTTCGGTGCCACGATCAAGTTCCAGCTGTTGTTTGATCCGCTGGTCAAGGCCAATGGGGATGTTGAACTTAAGGCGCGCAAGCTGAACATCGGTAGCCTCCCGGTGCCGATCAGCTATGTGCTGAATTACGTCGGGCACAGCTACAAGTTGCCGAAGTGGGTGAAACTCAATAGCTCAAAAGAAACGGTTGTGTTAAAATTGAGCAAATTCACTATGCAAAACGGCATGGCGCTTAAAGCCACTAAGATCGATTTGCCTAACGACGAGATCGATTTCTCGGTTTACCTGCCCGACAAATAAAGCAGAGCGAAGCTGAGCGGTTTTTGCTGGGAGTCTAAGGCAGGACACCGCAGTGATGCAAAGCATCGCGAAAGCGTCATGACTTAGATAGCCCAGCATTGCTCAGCGTAGCTCGACGCAAAACCAGAGCGAAGTGGCGCGCACTTTACGGGTCGGGTAGCCTAGCCAGCGTGCTTGGGGCGGACTTAGCCCCGAGTGCGCTGGCGTAGCTAGCTGTACCCGTATTGCGCCACGTAGCTCGACGAAAAAACCAGAGCGAAGCGCGGCCGCACTTAGGGCGTAGCGTAAGGTACTTTTGCACGGCCTGATCCAATCATTTAATGGAATCAAAGGAGACGATTTGATATGTCTGAAACTGCAATTTTTGCCGGTGGCTGCTTTTGGTGCATGGTGCAGCCATTCGAAGAACAGCCTGGAATCTTGAATGTGGTGTCAGGCTACACTGGCGGACATGTTGCCAACCCGACCTACGAGCAGGTCAAAAGCCACACGACCGGGCACACGGAAGCCGTCCAGATCACTTTTGATCCAGCGGTGATCAGCTATGCGCAGCTGCTGGAAGTATATTGGCAACAAACCGACCCGACGGATGCGATGGGCCAGTTCCAAGATCGCGGCGACAATTATCGGCCGGTGATCTATGTGGCCAATGCTGCCCAGCGCCAAGCGGCAGAAGCTTCCAAGCAGGCCTTGGCAACAAGCGGCCGGTTCAAGGAACCGATCGTCACAACGATCGAAGCCGCCAAGCCGTTTTATCCGGCGGAGCCTGAACACCAAGAGTTCTACGCGCATAACCCGCGGCGCTACGCCCAAGAACACGCGCAGCGCCAGGCGTTCATTGACGCGAACTGGCAGGACTGAGCCAAAGAAAGGAATAGTATGCGGCAGACTTTTTATCAGTATCTCATGACATTGCGCAATCCCAACGACCATCGTGAGGTCGCGGATTTTGCCCAGAACGCCTTTTTGGACCATGGGTTCCCCAAGCAGGTATCCGACTTCGATCAACTCAGCGAATACCTCGAGCTCAACGGCAATTATCTGCCGAGCATGAGCGTGTTCGATGAGGTCTGGCAGAATTATCTCGCCCAAGAGCAGATCGGAGGGGAGACGCTTGGCTAAAAAACCACATTTACAAGTCCCGGCTTGGCTACTCGCGGTTGGCATGAGCGTCACCTTGATCGGTGGCGGGGTGCTGGGGTATACGGTGCACACCATGCAAGACGCGACCACGCCAAGTGCCGCCAGCCTGCCGAAGGGCTTCGACAAGGTGATGGCGACTTATTCGGCGATCACGGCGAATTACTATAAGCAGACCTCCAGCCAAAAACTCGCCAACGGTGCGATCAAAGGGATGCTGGATAGCCTGGGCGATCCGTACTCGACTTACCTGGCGAACGACTCCAAGAGTTCGCTTGATTCGACCTTGTCGGCCAGCTTCGGTGGAATCGGCGCAACGGTCCAGCAAAGTGATGATAAGTTGACGATCGAAAGCATCATGCCGAACACGCCAGCGAAAAAGGCGGGGATGCAAGTCGGGGACCAGTTGTTGAAGGTCAACGGCAAAGACGTGTCCAAAACGGATGTCAGCAACGCAGTCGCCAAGATTCGCGGCAAGATTGGAACGTCTGTTAAGGTCACCGTCAAGCGCGGCAGCAATCAGCTGACGCTGACGATGAAGCGGGCCAAGATCACTACCGATACGGTTGAAGGACGCCTGGATAAGACCAACAAGCAGGTCGGCATCATCACCATCGCGACCTTCTCCGAGCCGACGGCCAAGCAATTCAATCAGACGGTCAAGAAGCTGCGCAAGCAAGGCGCCAAGCGTTTTGTGCTCGATCTGCGTGGCAACCCAGGCGGTGAGCTGACCCAGGCCTTGGGCATCGCGTCGATGTGTCTGAAGAACGGCCGCACGATCGTCAAGGTTCAAGACCGTTCTGGGGCGACTCAGACTTACACGGCGGCCAAGAAGTATGATGATGGGTTCAAGGTGACGGAACCGATGGCAGTCTTGATCGACGGCAACTCGGCTTCGGCATCTGAAATCTTGGCTGCGGCGCTCAATCAAAACAATAAGACGCCGCTGGTCGGTGAGCAAAGCTACGGTAAAGGCACGGTGCAAAACGTGGCCAGCTTGAGTAAATCCAGTGAGGTCAAGCTGACGGTGGCCAAGTGGCTGACCCCTAACGGCAGTTGGATCAACAAGAAGGGCTTAACGCCGACGGTGAAGGTCAAGTATCCCGAC
>CAKQZO010000062.1 GCA_934293835.1 uncultured Lacticaseibacillus sp.
TTTGCAGGCGGACTATCTGATCTCCAGTGCCAACAAGTGTATTCAAGGCGTGCCAGGCTTCGCGTTCGTCATCGCCAATAAGGCGCGGCTGGGTGAGTGCGCCGGCAACGCCTACAGCCTCAGCCTCGACTTGTATGATCAGTGGCAGTGCTTCGAAGCAAATGACGGAAAGTGGCGCTTCACGAGCCCGACCCACACGGTGTATGCGTTCAAGACGGCACTAGAGGAACTGATCTTAGAAGGTGGGGTGGCCGCCAGAAGTCGGCGGTATCAGGAGAGCGAGGCTCGTCTGCGCGCCGGCATGGCCGCACTGGGGTACGAGCCCCTTATCCACGAAGACATGCAGTCGCCAATCATCACGAGCTTCAAGTATCCTGATCGGCGGTTTGATTTCCAGCGCTTTTACACCGCACTCAAGGCCGCCGGCTTCATCATCTATCCCGGCAAAGTGTCCCAAGCGCCGACGTTTCGTATTGGCAACATCGGCGAAGTGACACTCGTCGGCATCGATCGCCTGCTAGAGGCGGTGGCGGCATACACTGAAAAGCGCCTAGGTGCAGTTGTTGCTGAGCCGGCCAACAGCTTGAGTCACTAA
The DNA here is from genome assembly GCA_934293835.1 of uncultured Lacticaseibacillus sp. Lineage (GTDB taxonomy): Bacteria > Bacillota > Bacilli > Lactobacillales > Lactobacillaceae > Lacticaseibacillus. Next base: position 596 of record CAKQZO010000062.1, read on the forward strand.
ATCAAAGGCCCGCGCCTTACGATTCAGGAATGAATCGACGGGCGCGGGCCTTTGGTTTATTTTTTCTTGCTGCGCAGTTGGTGAATCACCAAGGTGGCGATGAACGCCAAGAGGACGAAAATCGAAAAGAAGGTGTTGGAGACTTCGATGCCGATGGCGGGCACGCTTAGGCCTAATTTAATGGCGATGAAGCCGATCAAGACATAGGCCATGTACAAAAGTTCGGGCACCTTGGCCAGCAAGACGATCATGCCTTGAGCGACGAATCGCATCGCCAAGATCCCGATCATGCCACCGATCAAGACGATGACTGGATTATTGTCGATCGCTAAGGCGGTCAGAATCGAGTCGATGGAAAAGACGAAATCTAAGAAAATGATCGCGGCCACGGTGCCCCAAAACGAGCGGGACTTCGCGGCGGTTTCCGCTTCAGGCTTGGGGTTGTGTTGTTCCCAGAAGAAGTGCAACGACATCCACAAGAGATAGGCCGCCCCCAGCGCCTTGATGAGCCAGAATTTGATCAAGAAGCTGCCGAGGCCGATGGCGATGAAGCGCAATATGTATGATCCCCATAGGCCCCACATCAAAGCGGCATGTTCTTTTTTAGGGTCGCCGAGCGTCGCCGTCTGCGCAGCCAAGACTACAGCGTTGTCGACTGACAACAAGCATTCCATGATCGCTAACGTCAGGATCGTCATTAGGCCGGTGCCGGTCATCACCGCCGCGTGCCAGTCCGAGGCCTCGAAGAACGGGGCATAGAGTTGAATGAGCGTGTTGATAGTGATGGTTCCTCCTTTAAGAATCTATGGCTTACATTATAACCTAAAAATCTAATGAGAAAATGGCTAAAATCTTCCAATGGCAAAAATCCTTCAGGTTGTGGTACGCTGAGGGACGAATTCATGGGGGAGATGAAGTGAATGCGCGTCACGAAAACGAAGGCGAACATGATGTTGTTCTTGGCGCGATCATCTGGGGGGCCGGGTATATTTTCAGTAAGCAGGCGACGAACGCCGGCATGCACGCGGGCCTGATCAATGGCATTCGCGGGCTGATCTACGCCGGGCTGGCGTATGCGTTCTTCCACCGCACGATCAACCAGATGAAGCGCCGAGACTTTGTGGTGGGGTTGATCGCGGGAACGATCAACTTCATCGGCTACCAGCTGCAGACGATCGGCCTGATGTACACGACTCCGGCCAACAACGCGTTTCTGACCGCGATTTACGTGGTGCTGATTCCGTTTATCGTCTGGCTGTTCTTCCACCAAAAGCCGGCGCGGAAGGCCTATGTGGCGATTGCCATCTGCATGGTCGGGATGGCCTTTTTGACCGGGGTGTTCGATCACGGCTTCAGCCTACATATCGGGGATCTGCTGACGATCGCCTCGGCCGTGTTTTATGCGCTACAGATCGTTTATTTTGGCATGATGGCCACGGCGTCCAGCCCGTGGTTGCTGGCGTTCATGTTGGGGCTGACGCAAGGCGTCTTCGGCGGGGTCTGGAGCCTGATGTTTGAGCGCGGCACGTATGCCGGCATCGATTGGCAGGCGGGCATCGTGCCGGTGGTCATCTTGGGGATCTTGTCTTCGTTCGGCGCACAGACGCTCCAGCTGGTCGGCCAGCGCTATACCGACCCGACTCCGGCGGGGCTGATCCTGATGACCGAGTCGATGTTTGGTAGCGTCTTTTCTGTCGTGCTGGGCTTTGAGCCCTTCACCTTCGATCTGTTAGTCGGCGGCGCGCTGATCGTGATCGCACTGGTGGTCATGCAAGTCGGGTTTCGGCGTTTGTGGTTGTTCAGACGAAAAACCTGAGCAATATTCAGGAACATCAAAGGGGCTGCGATTTTTTGTCGCAGCCCCTTTTGTTGACGAAATTAGGCACTCGCGTCTGTTGGGTCGGCGAGCTGGCCTTCGATCGTGATGCAATCGCGACCATGGTGCTTGGAGTGGTAGAGGTACGCATCGGCGCGCTTGAAGACGGCCGTGGCGTACCCGTCGTCTGGCGTGGCGATGGCGAGACCGAAGCTGGCGCTGAGGTGTAATTCCCCTGCGGCAAAGTGGATGGTTGCCTAGCGCAGGCGCTGGTGGCAGTGATGGACGATCGCTGTGGCTTGCGGCGCCGTAGCCTGCGGCAACACGATGGCGAACTCTTCGCCACCGGTGCGATAGAGTTGATAGCGCGCGTCGACGCTTTGCAGGTAGCCTTCTAGCTCTGAGGCGGCGCGCATCAGTGCCTGGTTGCCAACTAAGTGGCCGTAGGTGTCGTTGATATGCTTGAAGTGGTCGAGGTCTAACGCAATCAAAGCGAGCGGTTGACCGCTGGTGTAGGCTTCGGTGAAGTCCTCTTGAAACATTGCCCAGTTGCGGACTCTGGTCAACGCATCGTATTGGACTTTATGCGTGAGCGTGGCGATGACTTGCTGATCTTTTTGTTGGTAGCGATCGAAGTCCCACAACGCGAAGTTCGCCCAACAAAAGGCGATGAAGTTGACGAATGCGAGCTGTGGGGTGAGGGTGCGGGGCCCCATGGTGAAGGCCACCAGCCAAAATAAGGCGCCGACGCCAAGCGAAGGCAAGACGTATAGGCCTTGGTGGCGCTGGAGCATGGGGCCATACCAGCGTTCGGCGTAGACGATCAAGCAGGCGCCTAAGTACACCGGTAGTGTCGCCAGGCTCAAGGTGCCAGAAAGGGTGAAGGTGCTGAGGCCGACGGCTTGAATGAGGATGAAGTCGATCAAGGTCGGGATCAACAGGTTGGAGTAGATCAAGATGACCACCTGCAGGTTGAGTAGTGCCCAGTAGAGCCAGCCGCTCATGGCGGTGTTCAAGATGTTCACCAGAATCAAGATGGCGCAGATATAGATCAGCAGTGGCGCATGGAGCTGTGCGTGACTGAGTGTTTTGCGGACAACGACGCTTTTCTTGGTGCCTGCGTCGATCTGCGAGTAGGTGGTGATGAAGCCCAGTGTCGCGATCACGACGATAAAAATTGTCGCCAGATATAGTCGATACATGGATGAGTCCTCCCCCGGGATACCCATATCATCGGTTATCTCATGGCGAACGTCAACTATCTTTGGGATTTGCTGGGTGGCGTCAGCAGAACGTCATCGCGGTGAATGAGGGTGATGGCCTCACCATTGGCCCGGCGTTCGTCGATGTTGCATTCGCCCCAAGTGCACAAGGCACTCAGGATTTCGTTGAGGCTTTGGCCGCGTGCGGTCAGGCTGTAATCCACGCGTGGCGGCACCTGATTATAGACATGGCGGGAGACGATCCCGTCGGCTTCGAGCTCACGCAATTGTTGAGTGAGCATTTTTTGCGTGATGTTGGGGATGGCGCGCCGTAGTTCGCCGGTGCGCATGGTGCCGTGGCGCAGGTGACATAAGATGATCGGCTTCCACTTACCGCCGATGATGGCCATGGTTGCTTCGACGCCAATATTGTAAGTTGGCATAGGGGTCCTCCTTGGGTAGGTACTTTTTGGTGCGTAGCGCACTAATTAGTGCGTAATTGCAGAAACGTTCCTGTCCAGTATACTTGTTTTTTATAAGAAAAATCAACTGGAGGACAAACATGGAGACTACTTCAACTACTTCTCGAACGGCGACCTGGACGCTTCTGGCATTAGCGCTATCGGCGTTTGCCATCGGCATGACCGAATTCATCTCAGTCGGGGTGATGCCCTTGATCGTCACCGCGTTCAATGTTCGCTTGAGTACCGCGGGCCTCACGGTATCGATCTACGCGGCCGGGGTCATGGTCGGCGCGCCGCTGTTGACGGCATGGACCGGCCGGGTGCCACGCAAACGCCTGTTAATGGTGGTGATGGGGACATTCGTGGTCGGCAACCTCGTGACGGCCATCGCGCCAAGTTTCTGGGCGCTGTTGGCGGGACGCGTGATCGCCGCGTTTGCCCACGGGTTGTTCATGGCGGTGGCGACGGTGATCGCGGCTTCAGTCGTTGCCGAAGACCGGCGCGCGAGTGCGATCGCGACGATGTTCACTGGGCTGACGGTGGCAACAGTGACCGGGGTGCCGCTGGGCACATTCATCGCCCAGCACGCGAGCTGGCGCATGGCGTTTGCTTTTATCGCCATCTTAGGAGTCGTGGCATTACTGGCCAACTTGGTGTTGGTGCCTAATGACCTGCCGAAGCCACTGGTCGGCAAGCATGGCGGGATGTGGCGCCTCGTACGCAATCCCCAAGTGCGCGCGGGCTTGATCATCACCGCACTGGGGTATGGCGCAAGCTTCCCGGTGTATACCTATATCTCTGCGGTGTTACAGCGGATGGGTTTTGATGCGAGCGCCAATGTGATCTTGTTGTTGATCTATGGCGCCGCGGTTGCGGTCGGCAATACCTTGGGCGGCAAGTTCGCTAATCGCCGGCCCCTGCATGCCCTGACGGTGATGTTCGCCGCGCTGACGGCCGTGATGGTCGCGATGTTGTTCGGCCTGGGTACCACGAGTGTTGGGCTGGCGCTGCTACTTTTGATGGGGCTGTTGGCGTTCATGAACGTGCCGGGCTTGCAGCTGGTCGTCATGCAGGCCGCAGAACAAGCGCTGCCTAACGATGCGCAGCTCGCCTCGGCGCTCAACATCTCGGCGTTCAACGTCGGCGTGATGGGGGGCAGTTTCTTAGGTGGCCAGATCCTCAATCACTGGGGGCTGGGCGCAACGCCTTGGGGTGGCATCGTGTTTGGCCTGATCGCGCTGGTGATGACCGCTTATCTGGCGCGCCAAGAGGCCTGACTCATGCTAAAATGAGCTTCTGGAGGATAGCTCATGGTAGAAATTGTAATCAAAGAGACAGCGGAGTTGCCCCCGCAGAGGTTGTTGACCATATTAGCCGCGCGCGTGGCGGTTTTTGTGGTCGAACAGCATTGTCCCTATCAGGAAGTCGATGCCAAAGATACGACGGCCAGGCATGTGATGTTAATGCAGGGAGACCAACTCGTGGCGTATGCCCGCATCATCAAGCATGATGATGGTCAGCACTGGTCGTTCGGGCGAGTGTTGGTGGTGGCCGAAGCGCGGCACCAACACCTTGGCCGGCAACTGGTCGCCGCGACCATTGCCGAATGTCAGCGGTTATATCCGCAACAACCACTTTTGATTCAAGCCCAAGCGTATCTGCAAGATTTCTATGCCAGCTTCGGCTTCAAGCCGGTATCGGCGGTGTACCTCGAAGACGGGATCCCGCATCTGGACATGCTTCTGGCGGCCGCTCGTTGAATGCGCATGGTAAACGAATCCGGCCCCTGCAAACCTGAATTTGGTTGCAGGGGCCGGATTTTGTGATGCCGGGATTTATTGGCGATGGTTTTTCAGATGGTCGATCAAATCCTCGAAGTCTTTGCGTGAGGTGCGGGTATCGCGCAGTTGCAGATTCGGGAAGCTACGCACGAGCCGCCGTTGCACGGCATTGAGGCGCGGCAGGTGGCCGTCTTTGCGATAGGCTTCCAGCCAGTCACGCTGAGAATCGAGTTTTTCGCGTAGCTCGACCTTTTTGGCTTCGATCGCTTCGCCGACGCGCTTCGTCGCCGCGCCAAAGGCCAAGGCGTTGGCGAGCGTGAAGCCGAAGTCGAACATGCCTCCGGCGACCAGGCAGATGGCGACGAGCAAGCCGTTGTGGGCCGCCAGCCAAAAGACGCCTGAGGTGACGAGTGGGTGAATGAATTTGACGATGGCGACGACGCCTAGCCCCCAAAAAGCGGAGATCGGTAACGCGACGCGACCGTTGAGGTTGAGCGGCACCTTAGAATAGTCCCACCAACGCGCGTGAAAGATCAGCTCCATCAGCCAGCTGGTGAGGTACTCGATGATCGTGATGACCACCGCCGAGGCGAGATACAAGACGATCAAGTTGTTTTGAAAAGGGGCAATGGCGGCCAACACCGCGATCATCGAGAAGCCGTACACCGGGATGATTGGGCCGTTCAAGAAGCCCGAGTTAACCAAGCGCCGTTTTTGCACGCTGACGTAACCCGATTCCCACAACCAGCCCACGAAGGCATAAGCGAAGAAGTAGAGTAGCCACACCGTTAAGTTTTGCTGAAAAGTCATATTGGCTCCTTTGTTGGGTTAGGGGATGTCGGCGAGTACCTGACCCGCTAAGTGCGCGCACTTAGCTCTGGTATCGCGTCGAGCTACGTGAGGCCAACGGGCTAGGTCTAACGGCACGATCAACTGCACGATCAACTGCGCGAACAAGTTCGCTCCGTTGTTCGCACACGTTACGCTATGCCCTAAGTGCGGCCACGCTTCGCTCTGGTATAGTTTACCACGCTCAGCGTTTTGGGTGAATGTAGGCGACGCGCTGGGTGGTGGCGCCGACACTGGTGCCGGCGATGCCTTTGGCGTGAGCGAGTTGCCGCAAGGCTTCGCTTCGACCGGTAACCATCACGCCGGCGAATTTGAGCGTCTTTTTGGAGGCGCGCAAAGCCTTGGCTTTGGCACTGGCGGCTTGATTGGGGTGGTATTCCCGCAATGCGGATTGCCAATACTTGAGGGAAAGGCCGGCGCTCAAGTCGATGCCCACCGGGTCGGCTTGACGGGCAACGGCCCCGGTTTCTTGGGTAGCTTCGCTGAAGACGAAGCCCCAGGTCAGATTGACGTTCTTAGGCAACACGTGACGCAACTCAGCGTAGGTGTATGGATGTTTGAAGGTCACAGCCACCTCTCCAACTTGGCCGTTCGGCAACGCGGCGGCTTCGTTGGGGAGCTTCTTGGTGGTCGTGTAAAATAACGCGACTTTCTGACCAGAATCAGCGTTGACGGCCTGACTGCTGTCGGCCGTTTGGATACTGCCGGTGGCGGTGAGCGTCTGATCGAGCTGGTGGCGAAGGCTGGTGTAGCTGCTGGATAACCGTTGCCACTTGACGATGTAGCCGTCGAGGTTTTTGTATTCTTGCGTGACGATCGCCCCGCCGACCAAGGTGTTGCCGTTGAGCAATTCGCTGGCGACCTGCACGTTCGGTTCCTTGAGTGTGTGGTAGACGTCTAGGTCGTGATAAAGGGCGCCGGCTTGATGAGTCGTCATGCGGCTGATGCCGAACACGCCGGCGAGTGCGACGATGATGACGGTGATGCTACTGATGATGATGACTTTGAGCGCTTGGCGGCGCTTGGCACGGTGTAATAATTGGTCCACGATTATTCCTCCCAGTTTTGGCGCAACTTCGTTCGGGCGCGGGCGAGTTGCTTTTGGATGCTTGTTGGCTTGGCGGCGAGCATCGTCGCGATCTCGCGATAGGTGAAGCCGTAATAGTATTTCAAGGCGAGCACTTCCTGATCGCTCGGCGATAACTCGGCAATCAAGGTGGCAAAAGGCGTTGCGTTCTCCACGCCAGTCTCTGGTGGTGCGGTGAACGCAAGGCGCTGATGTTTGCGGTAGTGGTCTAAGTAGCTGTTCAACGCCACGCGGTAAAACCAGCCGTCGAGGTTGGTGACGGTGAGTGTTGGCAGGAGCACATAAACCTTCTCGAAGGCCGCGCTCACCGCGTCTTCGGCGTCGGCATGGCTGATGCCACGGGCTTGCAACAGGTTGATGACCTGCTGGCCCAATGCCAGCAGATGGTGATCGAATGCAGATGCGCGCAACTTTTTCCCCTCTTCCCAACAAGAAGACGCGTGAGTGTGGTACTTTGTAGACAAGTCAAACCCAAAAAATTTGGAGGTGCTCGTTATGACCGTGATTGCAGATTATATTGCCGCCCAAGAAGCCGTTGCCCAGCCGCATCTCACCGCGATTTATCGGGTGTTGCAGGCAGCCTTGCCGGAGGCCGAAGAACGAATCAGCTATGGTATGCCTGCGTTTTGGTAAAAGCGAGTGTTGGTCTACTTCGGCGCCCAGAAGACCCATCTCGGCTTTTATCCCACCGCGGCGCTGATCACGGCGTACGCCGAAGCCTTGCGCTCTTATCAGACGTCCAAAGGGGCAATCCAGTTTCCTTATGATCGGCCGCTGCCAGTTGAGTTGATCGCCGAACTTGCGCGCTATCGCCTGACGCATCAAACCACGCGCACGTCTGCCAAAAGGCGCCCGCCGGTGGCTGTGCCGGAGGCGATTGCAGAAGCACTGGCGCCCGCCGATTTGACGCAGGCGTATGCGGCGCGGCCTCAGTACCAGCGAACGGATTATCTTAATTGGATCGCGCGTGCCAAGCAGCCGGCGACCAAACAGCGCCGGCTCACCCAGATGCTCGCGGAGCTCAAAGCAGGAGACGTCTACATGCGCCAGTCGTGGCGGCCGCGCGCCCGCCACGACGCCAGAGAATAAGCATGGCCCCGAC
>CAKQZO010000063.1 GCA_934293835.1 uncultured Lacticaseibacillus sp.
GTGATTTCATTTTACAAGGACTCAGGCTGTGAGTCTTCTTTTTGTCAATTTGTTGCACTTACATTGTAAATTCGTCGTACCTCAGTGTGCCCTGAGGTGTTCTTTTCAGTTTCGTTGTGTTCCTAAAATAAAAAAGAAACGCCATCATAACGGCATTTCTTCCGGGGGGGGGTTCCGCCTTATGAAAGGCTATTCTGGAGGTGAGGAGAATCGAACTCCTGTCCATCAGCCCCGCTACATATAGCTCTACACGCTTAGTTCCACTATTTGAATTTCGCCTAACCGCCGCGCCGTGAATCAAGGCTAACGCAGAAAGACTAACCCACTATCTCTTGCCGACGCCTCAGGTGGCAACGTCGTCCGTAGCTCAATTAGTTTGAGACCGCTAAGCATCCCTTGAGCAAAGATGCGGCGATCACGCTAAGCTGTTATTAGGCAGCTAAAGCGTAAGAATTGTTGTTTTTTGCAGTTAATAAACTGTATGCGTTGATGACGGAGCCGACCCTCCGACGTGCACCACATGCGCGAGCCACCAATGTCGAGACCATTACACCCCCGTATGCTTCATCATCGTAGCATGTCGGCATTTTTTTGTCAAAAAAACTCACCATAAGCTTCATTGTCAAAGCTGTAATGGCGTGCTAGTCTGAACTTATATTCGTGACGATTTTAAGGTCACTTTATGGCACGAGTGCGATACTCGTTGCAACTACGAATTGCGAGGAAGATAACAATGAAAATTCTTATGATTGAAGACAACGAAAGCGTCGCCCAAATGATGGACATGTTCTTCAAAAAAGAGCAATGGCAAGTGACGAATGCTTACGATGGTGAAACCGGGCTTGCCGCTTTCAAACAGACGCCTGAGGCTTTTGACATTATCACCTTAGATTTAAACTTACCGAAAATGGATGGGATGCAAGTTGCTCAAGAGATCCGTAAAGTATCCAAAACGGTCCCGTTGATCATGCTGACTGCCCGCGATACCGAAAGTGATCAAGTGCTTGGGTTGGAACTTGGTGCCGATGATTACGTCACCAAACCTTTCTCCCCCATCACCTTGGTTGCCCGGATCAAAGCCTTGCATCGACGCGCAGAAACGGCCCCTGAAGCCGCGGCCGAGGCCGCTGAAAACAGTGCCTTCGATGTCGTCACCGCACACTTCAAGCTCTCGACTAAGACCCGCGAGGCCTATCTAGACGGGGTTGCGATCGAAGGCCTCACCCCGAAGGAATTTGATCTCCTCCACACCCTCGCTCAAAACCCTAAGCAGGTTTTCTCGCGCGAACAACTGCTCCAGCTTGTCTGGGACTACGAATATTATGGTGACGAGCGAACAGTCGACGCACACATCAAGAAGTTGCGGCAGAAAATCGAAAAAGTTGGTCCCCAAATCATCCAGACGGTCTGGGGCGTCGGCTACAAGTTTGACGATTCCGGATTGGATAAATAATGAAATTACTCTACCAGCAAATGCTAGCCTTTTTCGGTGTGATCGCGCTAATGCTGACAATCGTGTCGCTGATGTTCATCAGAAGCACGACCAATACGGTCTGGCAAAACAGCTTTAATCAGCTCGAACAATACACCGACGTCTTGAAAGACCACGCCGTCGATCAAAACACCTACTTGATCAACACCCAATTTATTCAAAACGCCGAGGAGACCCTCGCCAAGCAAAACGTCCACTTCATGATCTATAATGCCACCAATACCGCCCGCTACCCCAATATGCCAGGCGCTGCGCCTCAAGCAATCGCCAGCAAGTACTGGAAGAAACTCAAACAAGGTGACACGGTCGCGCTTCCCGAGCTGACGACCAACCCGCAAAATGGCAAGCAACAGCGCATGACGATTTACTACAAACCAGTATTCCTGAGTCAGAAGCTCTTGTTTGTGATTGCGGCGTTTGCCCCGATAGAAAATATCCAATCGTCGATCCAGCAAACCGAAAAAAACCTTATCGTAGCCTTTTTACTGTCCCTACTGGCGGCGATGGTCGTGTCATACTTTTTGGCCCGGTTTCAGGTTAACCGGATCAATCGCCTTCGCCAGGCAACCCATCAGGTGGCCGAAGGGGATTACGACGTCCAGGTCAAATTCGAGAAAAAAGGCAAAGACGAAGTCGCAGCCTTGGCCGATGATTTTCAAGACATGGTCAACTCGCTACGCGAATCACAAGCCGAGATTCACCGTCAAGAAGAGCGGCGCCGACAGTTTATGGCCGACGCTGCCCACGAGATGCGCACGCCGCTAACGACCATTAACGGTCTTTTAGAAGGGCTTGCATATGATGCAATTCCTGAAGAGTCCAAAGGTGACTCGATTGCCTTGATGCAAAAAGAGACCAAACGCTTGATCCGCCTCGTGAACGAGAATCTCGACTATGAGAAGATCCGCACCAATCAAATCTTGTTAAACAAACAGACCTTCAATGCGACCGAAGCCCTCAATGATATCATTGCTCAGCTCACCCAAAAGGCCTCTGCTTCTGGTAATCAGCTGGTGCTTCAGGCCGACGAATCCGTGCCAGTATACGCTGACCATGACCGCTTCGTGCAGGTCCTGTTCAACATTACCCAAAACGCGATTCAGTTCACCCAAGACGGCACGATCACCCTTAGCGCCAAACTGGGCTACCATCAAACCGAATTCCGTATTCAAGACACGGGCATCGGCATGAACGCCGAGCAAGTCAAAAACATCTGGGAGCGCTACTACAAAGCTGACCCTTCACGCAAAAATACCAAGTATGGCGAATCCGGCCTGGGCTTAGCAATCGTCCATCAACTTGTCACTCGCCACGGCGGCACGATTCAAGTCGATTCAACGCTTGGCCAAGGAACAATCTTCACGCTAGCCTTTCCTGACGAAGAGACTGCACCGAAACAGGCACCCATCACACACACCACTTAGGCATACGTTACAAACTGCTTCAATATACGCTTGCCTCTCTTCAAAACACCGGCACACCGCGAGTTAATTTGCGATGTGCCGGTTTTTTGAGTTGGGGGCAGCCATAAAAATAGGGATGTGGCAACTGCCGCATCCCTTTATTGTGCCCAAATATTCCAGTAATGTTACCCGCCAAAAGGCTGCCTTTTACACAGCCTCATTACGTTCGCCTAATGGACGCTGATGCCCAGCATCATGCGGCCGGCGCGTGAAATTCGCGTCATCTGCCATGAAGGTGACCAGACGACTTCGACCTTCACCGAATTGATTTCTGGTAATGCTTTGAGCTCCTTCACGATCTGCTCAGGCACGTCAGCGATACACGAGCACCCCATCTCGGAGAAGGTGATGACAACATCACAATGCCCGTTTTCATCGAGATCGATCGCGTAAATAAAGCCCAGGTTATAAATATCCACCCCTAGCTCTGGTTCCATGATCGTCGAAAACTTCTCCTCAAGCTGATCACCAATGGCGGCCGCCCGATCGTTAATTTTGATGTCATCGCGCATAGTCTCTGATCCTTTCAATTTAAAGCTAAATGTCCATATCGCCGGCTACTTCTTCCAGAAGTCGGTTGTCGCCCCTGTGGCCGCAGAAGAAACCAAGTGTGCGTACTTGCCGAGTACCCCACGAGTCTCCAACGGCGGAATAACCAGATGCTTGCGCCGTTCCGCGAGCTCTGAGTCGGAAACATCCATGGTCAATTCGCGAGTATCTTGATCAATGATGATCGTATCGCCGGTCTTCAACAATGCGATGTTCCCACCATCTTGTGCTTCCGGCGCGATGTGGCCAACTACGAACCCGTGGGAGCCGCCGGAGAAGCGGCCATCAGTCAACAGTGCCACGGATTCCCCTTGACCTTTACCACTCAACAGGCCAGATAAGGTCAACATTTCTGGCATACCAGGGCCCCCCTTAGGACCGACATAGCGGACAACGACACAGTCGCCAGGAACAACTTCGTCGGCCATTACCGCATCAATGGCGGCTTGTTCACTATCAAAGACCTTGGCTGGACCGACATGACGGCGCGTCTTCAGACCAGAAACCTTCACCACACAACCTTCTGTGGACAGATTCCCGTGTAAAATGATCAGTGGACCATCTTCACGCAGCGGATGCTCAAGCGGCATGATGACCTTTTGGCCAGGTGTCAAATCTGGGAAATCGGCGAGGTTTTCCGCCACGGTCTTTCCCGTGCAGGTCAGGCAATCACCATGCAAATAGCCGTTCTTCAAGAGTAGCTTCTCAACCGCGGTTACACCGCCGGCCTTATACAGGTCGTACATCACGTACTTACCTGATGGCTTGAGGTCAGCGATATGTGGGACCTTCTTCTGGAACGTGTTGAAATCGTCAATGGTCATTTCGACGTTAGCCGCATGGGCGATCGCCAACAAATGCAAAACTGAGTTCGTCGAGCCGCCCAGCGCCATGATCACCGTCAACGCGTTTTCAAAGGCCTCACGCGTCAAGATGTCGTGTGGATAGATTCCCTTCTTCAACAAGTTGATAACGGCTTTACCCGCAGCTTCCACGTCTTTGCGCTTGGCCTCTGAATCACCGGGATGCGATGCAGACCCAGGCAAACTCATACCCATCACTTCGATTGCGGATGCCATGGTGTTCGCCGTGTACATTCCCCCACAGGCACCAGGGCCTGGGCAGGCGTTACATTCGATGCGCCGGACTTCTTCTTCGGACATCTCCCCAGCGTTCATCGCGCCGACCGCTTCAAACACGGAAACAAGATCGATATCCTTGCCGTCCAATTTGCCGGGCATGATCGTACCACCATAGACGAAGATTGACGGAATATCCGCGTTAGCCATGGCAATCAAGCTCCCTGGCATGTTCTTGTCACAACCACCGACTGCGACCAAGGCATCGGCATTATGCCCGCCGACTGCTGCTTCCATCGAGTCTGCAATAATGTCGCGGCTCGGCAAGGAGTACCGCATCCCCGGGGTCGACATCGAGATCCCGTCAGAAACAGTGATGGTCCCGAATTGAACCGGCCAGCCACCTGCCTCTTGGACCCCTTTCTTCGCACATTTACCTAAACCATCAAGATGCATGTTACAAGGCGTGTTCTCCGCCCAAGTGCTAATGACACCGACGATCGGTTTCTTAAAGTCTTCATCCTGCATGCCGGTGGCACGCATCATCGCGCGGTTGGCAGACTTGACGATGCCATCATAAACGTGACTGCGAATCCGCAATTCATCGCCTGAAAGATCTTTTGCCATATGCTGACGCTCCTTTCAAAAACGTGTAATATGTAAATACAGCGCTCACTGCCACTATATTTTAATAGAATTCTAACACTAAAACGAGCGGATTCACAGAATAATTTTGCGCAAACTAGTTAGATTAATTGACATTACCCGTGCTTACTTCAACGCTATCGAATCGAGGACACCTCCATGCAACTCATCATCGCCCCGGCCAAAAAAATGCGCGTCGACCCAGACAGCTTCGCCTCCTTAAGCACCCCCCAGTTTCTCCCTCAAACCGAAGAGATTCTGGCCGCCATGCGTCAGCTGGACTATGACCAGTTGCAAACGCTTTGGGCGTGCAGCGATCGCCTGGCTGCTGCCAACTTCCATCAACTGCAACGACTGCGTCTTGACGGTCCCCAACTGACCCCCGCAATCATTGCGTTCGTCGGGGTGCAATACCAGTCGATGGCCCCAGACTTGTTGACCGAGCCCGCACTTCAATATATTCAAGATAACCTGCGGATCCTCTCGGGCTTCTACGGCCTGTTGCGGCCTTTTGATGCGATTGTTCCCTATCGTCTGGAGATGGGCAGCCGTCTTCCAGTCACTCATGCCGCCAACCTATACACCTTTTGGGGAAGCCGACTGCACGACGCACTGGACTTCAGCCACGGTCCCTTGATCAACCTTGCCTCTGCCGAATACGCCAAAGCGATTCGCCCGTTTCTGAATGCCGATGAACGCCTCATCTCTATTCGCTTCGGCCACCGAGTCGCAGGACGCATCAAAACTCGCGCCACTAAAGCCAAAATTGCCCGCGGCGCAATGGTCCGCTTCATGGCGGAAAATCATATCACCGACGTTACCGACATCAAGGCTTTCGACCATCCGCTATATCAATTTGCACCGCAGGAAAGCACTACAGACGAGCTCGTGTTCTTAACCGAGCAATAGCTTGGTCAACGGCTCCGTCGCGCAAAAAAACCTCGCGCCACGATTACCATCGTAGAACGAGGAGAGGCGAATAACAATTTAGATCAAGTGATAATGGCGCAGTCCTTGGGCAATCCCACTGTGGCGATAATCCCCCGTCACGTATTCGGCCGCCGCCTGCACTTCTTCAGTGCCATTAGCCATGGCAATCGGATGTGCAACGGCGCGGAACAGCGGTAGATCGTTGGCTGCATCACCAAAAGTATAGGTCGGCACGCCACCGTAATTCCCAGCCGCAATCAGCGCTTGCAACCCCGTCGCCTTGGACACACCGTCCGCGGTCACATCAAGGCCACGGGGATTGTTGCGTACCATCGTCAACTCTCCGGTAAACGCAGCTTGCAGTTCACGGTCGTGCTGGCGATCGAAAACAAACATGAAATCGACGCGATGATCGGTCCACCAACCTGGCACAACCGGCGCTTCAAAGCCTAAAGCATGGTAGTTATCGATCGTATCGGCACTCGTCTTATTCAGTGCCATGCTGTTCTGATCATACCATGCCACCGGTTCGTTGTGCGCGGTGGCGTATGCGTTGAGCTTTTCAATCAATGCTGGTGCAAGTGGTCGTTCGGCAATTTGCCGTCCATTCAGTTGCACAAACGCCCCATTAGCGGCAATCAGTGACGTGATGCCAGAAGCCGCAATGGCCGCGGCGACTTCAAACCGATTGCGACCGGTTGCGATCACTGGCAGCCCGCCATTGCGTCGCAGTTGCCGCAACGCGATAAGTGTGTCAGGCGCCGGCATATGGTCGGGTTGCAACAACGTCCCATCCAGATCAAAACACACGATGGCCTTAATCAAGCAGCTCACCGCCCAAAGCTTTTTGCAAGTGATTCAGTGTCAACGCGGCCGTGTCTGGCAAGACGACTGCCGCTTCATTGAGCTCGGCCGAATCCCCGATTCCAATTGCAGTCGCACCAGCTGCATTGATTGCGGCCACCCCGCTAGCGGCATCTTCGATTCCCAGACACGCGGCCGGTGCCAAGTCGATCGCCGCGGCCGCCTGAAGATAAATGTCAGGCGCCGGCTTGCCATGTTCAAGCTTGGCTGGGTCAATAATGTGCTGAAAGAAGTCAGCCAAACCGAGCTGTTGCAATACCACTGGCGCGTTCTTAGAAGACGAGGCTAGGGCAAGGCGGTAGCCTCGCTGTTGCAACTCAGCCAAAAACTTCCGGATGCCTGGCTCAATATCTGTCGGCGTCAACGCCGCGACCAAGGCGAGGTAACGCTCATTTTTAGCCGCGGCCAGCGCCTTTTTTTGTGCATCAGTATACTCGTGCTCATGGTGCCCGGCAGCCAGAATCAAAGCTAACGACTGTTGCCGATCAATGCCTTTGAGCTGATCGGCTAACACTGGAGTCCAGGGAGTCTGCACCTGCTGCGCAATCTGGCGCCAAGCCTGGGCGTGTAGGCGCGCCGTATCCGTGATCACGCCATCAAGATCGAACAATACCCCTTTAATCTGACTCATCGTTGTCATGTTCATCTTCCTTTCCCTTGTAAGTAATGGTCTGTGCCTGATCGGCCTGCAGGTGACAAACTGTCGTGCCGATTTGGATCGTTGCCGCATGATCGGCCACCACCGTCAGTTGTTGCGCCTCGATGTGAAAATGATAGCACACCTTATGACAGTGGACGGTTGTGTCGAGCTGTGACCACGCGGCCGGTAACCGAGGATTGATGACCACGTGTCCTTGCCGCGTGTCAATCCCGCCAAAAACGCGCGTCGCGACGTCAAGGGTCGCCCCCATCACGCCTAGATGCAAGCCCTCGGCGGTGGTCCCGCCTTGAATATCATAATAGTCAGACAACAGTGCTTGGTGGTACAACGCCCACGCCTGGTCATCGTGCCCAGCCTGGGCATCAAGCAGCGCGTAGACGATCCGCGAAAGCGTCGAGCCATGGGTGGTACGATCAAGATAAAATTGTAAATTACGGCTGAAATAGTCTGCTGGCAAGTGATATCCCATCGCGGAGACTAACTCGCGAACAGTTGTCTCATCGAGTAGATAAAAAACCATCAACGCATCGGCCTGCTTAGCCACCTGATAGGCATCTGCGCTAGTACCACGCGCCTTCAACAACCGATCAAGCCGGGCGATGTCCCCGTACTCCTTGTGAAACGCGTCAAAATCCAACCGCGCCAGTTTGTGGTACCCAGCAAATTGTTCAATAATGCCTGTTTTGCTGATATGTAGCGTGAGGTGGCGCCGAATGGTGTCATATCGGTGTTTATCCTTGGCTGCCAGCGTATCTGGGGATTCGTCACAAACCAGTTTGAATAACCAGGCCACCATGAGATTCGTGTAGGCGTTGTCGTCTAGGCCATCGTGGTCGGCGCCTGGATAGCGCTCGTGGAACTCGTCAGGGCCCATGACCCCGGTGATGTGATAGCGTTTGGTCTCCTGATCCTGGTGGCACTGACTCGCCCAGTACTGCGCGATTGCCAGAAGCATCGGCCACCCGGCCGTTTGCATGAACTCGTGGTCTTGATTAAGTTGCGCATATAACCAGACATCATAAGCGATCGCAAGGCTCACATGACGCTGTAGACGTGAGCGGTCAGGCACCCAGGTATTCGTCACCGGATTCAGATGGGTTGCCTGTGACTGCTCATCACCAGCACTCGCTGACTGCCACGGATACATCGCCCCTTCGGCACCAACCGCTGCGGCTGCGGTCTTGGCCGCTTCCAAT
>CAKQZO010000064.1 GCA_934293835.1 uncultured Lacticaseibacillus sp.
CATCAAGGGTGCCGCAGAGCGTTGTGGCTGCGGTATTTTGACGCACCGGCCCCAACGCACGGTGATTTTTGTTGCGGGATTCTGAGTGCGTCGATCGTTGCCCAAATAGCGCCTGGTAAGCTGGTTTCTGAGGTCGATGGTAGTTGGCAACAAGCCTTTCGGCAGTTATTTAACGAACTCTAAAACCTTTTGGGGTGCAGGTATGATACAATAATGCCAGAATATGAGGGGGGATCGGTTTGCGTAAGAAAACCACCAAGAAAGAGGAACCAGTCGAAAACGACGCTTCCGACCAAACCAAGCCTTGGAATAAACAGTTTGATGATGACCGCGACGATGACGGGAACCTGTCTCGCGTCGCGACGCGCAAGAAAAAGCGCGGTGGGTCGATCTTGGCCATCGTGGTTTGGGTTGCCTTAGCGTTAGTGATCATTGTTCCTGTTGCCTGGCAGGCAATCCGCAGTAATACCGTTAAGTCCGGCGGGGATTACACGCAAGACAAAATCACCGTGACTTCGACGCGCAAGAAGCCGAAGTCGACGAGTAGTACGTCTAGTAGCCATTCATCGTCGCAGAAGCAAAGCAGCAAGTCAAGTCGGACGAGCTCGAGCAGCCAATCATCGTCTAGCACGGTTTCGAGTCGGACCAGCAGTCAGTCATCGGTATCCAGCCAGACGCAGAGCAGCAGCGTTTCTAGCTCAGTATCGTCTAGCTCGGCCAGCACAGCCAGTGCGACGAGTACCTATACCGTTAAGGCAGGCGATAACTTGTATCGAATCGCGGTCAATCACGGGATGACACTGAGTGAATTGTTGGCGGCCAACGGCTTATCCAGCGGGGCTAACATTTCTTCCGGGCAGGTACTTAAGGTCAAGTAACCAGTAGTTGAGTCGGAAACGACTCAATTTTTTATTGACTGGCGCTAACAAAAAAGCAAATCGAGGAATCAAAACATGATGCAGATTGCAATTGACGGACCGGCGGGTTCGGGTAAGAGTACGATCGCCAAATTAGTGGCGACCAAGTTAGGGTTTATTTATTGTGACACCGGCGCGATGTATCGCACCGCGACCGTCATGGCGTTACGGGCGGGATTAGCGCTTGATGATGAAGAGGCGATCATGGCGCATCTGAAACCGTTGACGATCACATTCAAGCCGAGTGCCGATGGCCAGTTGGTATATATGGATGGCGAAGATGTCACGCTGGCGATCCGCGAGCCGGAAACCACGAACAACGTCTCACAAGTGGCCGCACTTCCAGCCGTGCGCGAGGAGATGGTGCAGCGGCAGCGGGATATCGCCGCCAGCAATAGTATCGTCATGGACGGGCGCGACATCGGGACGACGGTGCTGCCGCATGCGCAGGTGAAGGTCTTCATGGTGGCTTCTGTGGCCGCGCGCGCTGCGCGTCGGCATAAAGAAAACGTGGCAAAAGGGATCATGACCCCGGTGGCGACGCTTGAAGAAGAAATTGCCGAACGTGATCGCAAGGATTCGAGTCGGGCCGTGTCACCGTTGCGCAAGGCCGCCGATGCGGTGGAGATCGATAGCACCAGCATGACGATCGATGAGGAAGTTAACCAGATCATCGCCCTTGTCAATGCAAAAACGGAATAATTTTCCACAAAGTGTTGGCATTTTTCGTCAGAGTTGGGTACAATAAGGATTGTATGACAGTCGTATAGGAGGATTTTTTTGGCATGAGTGAAAACAACGTAAACGAAAACGCCCAAACGATGGCGGACGCTTTGAACAGCGTCGAAACCGTTCATATCGGTGACACCGTGAAGGGTGAAGTATTAGCCGTTGAGGACAAGCAACTGATCGTCGGTATTGAAGGCACCGGTGTAGAAGGTGTCGTTCCTCTGAAAGAATTATCAACTCAGCCAATCGATGATATTCACTCGGTTGCAAAAGTCGGCGATGAAATTGACTTAGTTGTCATTTCGACGATCGGCAAAGATAAGGAAAACGGCCAGTACTTGCTTTCCAAGCGCCGCT
Organism: uncultured Lacticaseibacillus sp.; assembly: GCA_934293835.1. Taxonomy (GTDB): domain Bacteria; phylum Bacillota; class Bacilli; order Lactobacillales; family Lactobacillaceae; genus Lacticaseibacillus. The sequence goes on from CAKQZO010000064.1 coordinate 2,004, forward strand.
TGGAAGCACAAAAGGTCTGGAAAGAAATCCAAGCGAAGTTCGATGCCGGCGAAACGATCACCGCACCGGTTACTTCCGTGGTTAAGGGTGGCTTAGTGGTTAACGCCGGCGTGCGTGGCTTCGTGCCTGCATCGATGGTTGAGGATCACTTCGTTGAAGACCTTTCTCAATACAAGAACCAAGAACTCGAATTCAAGATCATTGAAATCGAACCAAGCGACAACCGCCTGATCCTTTCCCACCGTGCGATCGTTGAAGCCTCCAAGGCTGAAGCACGCAAGGAAATCTTCAGCAAGTTGCAAGCTGGCGATGTGGTTGAAGGTAAGGTTGCTCGACTCACCAACTTTGGTGCGTTCGTTGACCTTGGCGGCGTAGACGGTTTGGTCCACGTTTCCGAAATCGCCTTCGACCATGTTGACAAGCCTTCTGATGTTTTGAAGGTCGGCCAAGACGTGAAGGTTAAGGTCCTCGCCGTTGACGAAGATCGCGATCGGATCTCCTTGTCCATCAAGGCAACCTTGCCTCAACCATGGGATGATATCGAAGATAAGGCCCCAGCCGGCGCCGTTCTCGACGGCACGGTTCGCCGTTTGACCAGCTTTGGTGCCTTCGTTGAAGTCTTCCCTGGTGTTGAAGGTTTGGTGCATATTTCTCAGATCTCTCACGAACACATTGCGACCCCGCAAGACGTGCTCTCCGAAGGTCAAGAAATCAAGGTCAAGGTCTTGTCTGTAGACCCAGACGCACACCGTCTGGCACTGTCCATCAAGGCGCTTGAAGAAGCTCCTGAAGGTGCTGAGGAAACTCACGAAAGCCGCCCACGTAACAACAACCGTGGCGGCGATCGCAACGATCGTCCTCGTCGCAACAACCGTCAGGAACGGACTTCCATTCCTGCTGAATATCAGCAAGATGATTCCGGCTTCTCTTTGGGTGATATGCTTGGTGACGCACTCAAGGACTTCGGCAAGGATGACAAGTAATTTTTAAGCTCTACGGCGGGACAAAAGCGATTTTGTCCCGCTTTTTATTGGCCAGAGCGTCGTCGTACGGCTGGTCGAGAACAAAAATTTGACTGAGAGGCGCATTACCTGAAGTGTCTCGGCAACATTATTAAGGAAGTGAGCAAATGGTATTACCAACATTGGCGATCGTTGGCCGGCCCAACGTCGGCAAGTCGACGATTTTCAACCGCATTCTAGGCGAACGGGTCTCAATCGTGGAAGATACCCCTGGGGTAACTCGTGATCGCATCTACGGTAAGGCCGAATGGCTGGGCAAGGAGTTTGCGCTGATCGATACCGGGGGGATCGATCTGGGCGACGAACCGTTCCTGTCGCAAATCACGCAGCAGGCGGAAATCGCGATCGAAGAGGCCGACGTGATCATGTTTTTGACTAGCGTCGAAGCAGGGGTCACCGATGCCGATGAACGGGTCGCACAGATTCTTTATCGTGCAGACAAGCCGGTTGTGCTGGCTGTCAACAAGGTCGATAATCCGGAGCGGCGAAGCGAAATCTATGATTTCTATTCGCTCGGCTTTGGTGAGCCCTATCCCCTGTCAGGCACACACGGGATTGGTTTGGGTGACGCCTTAGATGCCGTCTTGGCGGCCTTTCCTGATGAAGGGCAGGCGCCAGAAGACGACAGCATCAAATTCTCCTTTATCGGGCGGCCTAATGTTGGTAAATCCAGCTTGGTCAACGCGATCTTGGGTGAAGAGCGGGTGATCGTGTCTGATATTGAAGGGACGACGCGCGACGCGATCGACACCAAGTTCGTCAACAGCGACCAAGAGTTCACCATGATTGATACCGCAGGGATCCGTAAGCGCGGCAAGGTGTATGAAAACACCGAAAAGTATGCCGTGATGCGGGCACTGCGGGCGATCGATCGCTCTGATGTCGTCTTGGTCGTCTTGGATGCCGAAACCGGCATTCGGGAGCAAGACAAGAAGGTCGCTGGTTACGCGCACGAAGCCGGGCGCGGGATCATCATCGTGGTCAACAAGTGGGATATCTTGAACAACAAGGATAACCACACGATGCAGGAGTTCGAGCAGCACATTCGCGATGAATTCCAGTATCTCGATTACGCACCGATCGTTTTTGTCTCTGCGAAGACGCATCAACGCCTCAAGAACCTGCCGGAGATGATCGTCGGGGTTTCTGAAAACCAAAACCGGCGGATTCAAAGTGCAGTGTTGAACGATGTCTTGATGGATGCGATGGCCGTGACTCCAACGCCGACGGTGAATGGCAAGCGTCTGCGTATCTATTATCTGACGCAGGTGGCGGTCAAACCGCCGACATTCGTGGCTTTCGTCAACGATCCCGACTTGTTGCACTTCTCCTATCAGCGCTTCTTGATCAACCAGTTGCGCCAGACATTCGATTTTGAAGGGACGCCGATCCACCTGATTGCACGAAACCGCAAGTAATCAACCTTTGTGGCTTCGGCTTGCCAAAACTTAACTTTTCAAAAATGTTTTTTCATCCGTTGCTAAATCTCCGGGTAAAAAGCGAAAAAACCTTGCTACACCGGCGTTGGTGTGCTATCTTTAAGCATGAAATAGTGATACGGTTTTATCATTGTTTCCTCATTCTGTGAGGTAGCTCACAGTTGGGACTTTAGATGATGAATCATCTAAATCATACGGAGGTGAAATTGCTTATGGCAAACAAAGCTGAATTGATCGAAAGCGTTGTGGAAAAGACTGGTCTGACCAAGAAAGACGCAACCGCTGCTGTAGACGCTGTCTTCAGTTCGATCCAAGATAACCTGGCTGCAGGTGCTAAGGTTCAATTGATCGGTTTCGGTAACTTCGAAGTGCGCGAACGCGCCGCTCGTAAGGGCCGCAACCCACAAACCGGTGCAGAGATCGAAATCCCTGCATCTAAGGTACCAGCATTCAAGCCTGGTAAGGCACTCAAGGACGCTGTGAAGTAGTCTCCTGAGGCAATGATACATCAAACGGCTGAACCTTTTTGGGTTCGGCCGTTTCGTTTTGCCCGGTATAGTCCTGACGATGTTGATGACGGCAACCCATGCAGATGATACGGAGGAAATCATGAGTTATTCAGAACAGATGTTGACCGCCTTGGAGAATGGCGATATGAATCAGGCGCGCGAGCTGTTCATACAGGTGATCGCGCATGATGACGATGAAACTAAGTATAATCTTGCCCAAGAGCTCTATGCATTGGGCTTCACGGGGCAAGCGCAACGGCTTTATGAAGCGTTGCTCGGTAAGTATCCCGACCAAGATGATATCCGCGCGGTCTTAGCCGACATTGCCGTCTCCAACGGTGATGCGGATAAGGCCTTGAATTATCTGGCCCAGGTACCGGAAACGAGTGATGCTTACGTTCAGGCGCTGATGACGGCCGCCGATGTCTATCAGACACAGGGCTTATACGAGGTCAGTGCGCAAAAATTGCTTGAGGCCAAGCACCTAGCTCCTGACGAGCCTGTCATCACGTTCGCCTTAGGGGAACTGTATTTCGACTGGGGAAAGGACTCGCAGGCGGCGCTAGCGTATTCTGAGCTGATTCAGGCCGGGGTGGACACGATCGCCAACGTCTCGGTGAAGGCGCGCTATGGGGCGACGCTGGCCAACCTCGGCCAGTATGAAGACGCAGTGGCCGTGTATGAAGAACTTGGGGAGGCATTGGATTTCAACAGTACCTTCACACTCGGCGGATTGTATTTGCAGCTCAAGGATTATCCGCGCGCGATCGAGAAGCTCTCGGCGGTGATCGAAGAAGACGAGACCTACGCCAGCGCTTATCTGCCACTAGCCCAGGCGCAGGCGGCAGATCACCAGCCGCAAGCGGCGCTTGAGACCGTTCAAGCAGGGGTGCAGGTCGATGATACCAATCCGGACTTGTATGGCCTGGGCGCAGATCTGGCGCTGAAGGCGGCAGATTATGCGTTAGCGCGCACCTACCTCAACAAGGCCCGCGCCATCGACCCAGAAAATCAGGCGCTGATGTTGGCATGGTCCAATCTGTTGCTGGCGACGGAAGAAGATGCCGATAACATTGCGTTTTTGGAAGCGATCGACCAAAGTGGGGATGTCGATCCGCAGATTTATTGGAACCTGGCGAAGAGTTACGATCGCCTGGACAATGTTGCCAAGGCCCGGGAGAACTATTTGTTGGCGTTCGGCTCTTTTGCGGATTCCCCAGATTTCTTGCACGATATCATCGACTTTTTCCAATCCACCGCGGCGCTACCAGAGCTGAAGGCTGCGTTGACGCGTTACGTGGCACTGGTGCCTGACGATACGGAGATGCAGGCGCGCCTGGATGACTTGAACGCGCAGTGATCCTGCAAGCGGACAGGGAATTTGCTATGATGGTAGAGAAAGAGGTGCCAGTATGCAAATTGATTTAACCCATCCAGATTTTCAAGCCGCGATTCCGATCATGCAACAGATCGAGGCGGCCGGCTTTGAGGCGTATTTCGTCGGAGGCAGTGTCCGCGATGCCTTGCTCGGTCTGCCGATTCATGATGTCGATATCGCGAGTTCGGCTTATCCGGAAGAGATCAAGCGAATTTTTCACAAAACGGTCGATACCGGGATCCAACATGGGACCGTGATGGTGTTAGACCACGGCGTCGGCTACGAAGTGACTACATTCCGGACCGAATCGACCTACCAAGATTTTCGACGTCCGGACCACGTCACGTTTGTCCGGTCGCTCCAAGAAGATCTGAAGCGGCGAGATTTTACGGTCAATGCACTGGCAGCACGCCACGATGGGACGATCGTCGATCTGTTCGGCGGTCTGGCGGATCTTCAACACCAAGTCTTGCGAGCGGTTGGCGATCCGCATGCACGGTTTCACGAAGACGCGCTGCGGATGATGCGTGCCGTGCGGTTCCAAAGCCAACTCGGCTTTAGCATCGCCGCCCAGACCCAGGCCGCCATCGCCGAAAATGCGGCCTTATTGGCCCATATTTCTGTTGAACGCATCGCAACAGAGTTCGGCAAGCTGATGCTCGGCTTCGACCGGGCCGCCGGACTACAGACATTCATCGCTACTGGGCTGTATCGACACGCGCCGCTGATGGCAGACAAGCAGGCAGGGTTGACTCAACTCGCCGCGTTACCCGAGACGCCGATCACTGAGCTTAGCGTCGCGTGGACGCTGGTGTGTGCCTGTCTTGACTTGGCTGTGCATCAGACGATGAAGGCCTGGAAGCAGGCGAATGCGCTGGACAAGCTCGTCCAACGGGCGACTGCCTTGCTACCGAAGCTTGAAGACGACGACGCGTGGGCGTTATATCAAGCCGGTGCTGATGCGGTCGCCACTGCGATCGCCGCTCAAGCCTATTTGCAGCCAGCTTTTCCTGGGGCCGCAGTCCACGCGCGCTATGCGGCATTGGCGATACACAGCAATCGTGATCTGGCCATCAATGGCGATGTTTTGATGCAACACGGTTTCAAGCCCGGGCGACTGTTGGGGTCGACCTTACACCACCTAGAACAAAGTGTCGTGGCCGGAGCGCTGCCCAATGATGCGGCAAAGCTTCTGGCAGCTGCCGCGACTTTTCGTGATGATGTGTGCTAGAATAAGCATGTAAGCATATTCACGAAAGGATGGATGGGGCAGATGACCGAACATGTTTTTGAGCAGCTGGTGTTTCATTTTCGCAACGGCGATGAGTGGACGGTGTCGCATAAGGAGTTGGCTGATATCTGGATCAGCCGGGTCACGACCAGCTATGGTCGCATTAACGGGGGGAATATTCGCGAGATCCACCCTTGCAAGAGCTTCAAAGTCGAGATTCTTCCCGAAGCTGACCATGTAAAATCGACGGACATCAATACGGGGTCGCTAGAGCTCGGGATGTTTGGCCGGGCGACGAAGTATCAAGACATCGAGAAGATGGACTTGGTTTATGACGATACCCATGGCATCACGATTTACTTTCCGTTCAAAGAGGCCGATGAAAGCGGCCTAGATAATGTCTATCAAAGCAGTAAAGTCAGCAGCAAAGATGGACATCTATACATTGTCATCGATGCGAGTCGGTCTGTGGATGATGACTATCCCATGATTTAATCAAAACAGCCCCCTTGCACCCGGATTCGTACCTTGAATCGGGCGTGCGAGAGGGCTGTTTTGTGTGGTGATGGATTGTCTGTTAAGATAGAGGCAGACTAAGATTTGGGACGGATAAAATGCAAACATTAATGGCAAGTGGCGTAAGCAAGGCTTACGGCGATAAGCAATTGTTCAAAAAGATCGATTTTCTGATCAACGAAGGGGATCGCATCGGCTTGATCGGGGTGAATGGGACGGGCAAGTCGACGCTGCTCAATGGCTTGGCCGATGTCGACCCGTTCGATGCTGGCGAGATCACAACGGCGAAGAACTATCGCATCGCCTATCTCGCGCAAAAGCCTGCGCTGGCAGAGGATAAGTTGATCATGGATGCGGTTTATGGCGGCAGCGGCCCGGTTTTTGCCGCGCTGCGGCAGTATCAACAAGCGCTGGCTGCGTACACGAAAGCGCCGCTTGATGAGGCTGCCCAGACGGCGTATGCCAAGGCCGACGCGCAGATGACGCAGCTCGATGCGTGGCAGGTCGATACTGACATCAAGACGATCTTGACGCAACTGCATCTGCCCGACCTCGACCAGACGATCGGTAGTCTGAGCGGGGGCCAGCAGAAGCGGGTGGGCCTGGCGCAGGTCTTGATCGAGTCGCCGGACCTGTTGATTCTAGACGAGCCGACGAACCATCTCGATTTCGATTCGATTGCCTGGCTGGAAAAGCGTCTCAGTCAATATAAAGGCGCGCTTCTGGTCGTCACCCATGATCGCTACTTCCT
>CAKQZO010000065.1 GCA_934293835.1 uncultured Lacticaseibacillus sp.
GCTTTATTACGTCGTTGCAACGCCTTGCGTGCTTCTTCGATTAAGAAGACGGGGATCGGAATCGTGGCGAGTAACAACCAGTCTGTCGCGGTCAGCGTCGTCGTGTTGAACAGGCCTTGAAGAAGCGGCACAGAGGTGAGGACTAAGAGCAACAAGAGCTCGAAGACGATCCCGTACCAGATGCGGCGGTTGGCAAACAGTCCGGCTTTGAAAACCGAAATCGTCTGCGTCCGGCAGTTCAAGGCATTGGCGATTTGGAAGAAGACGATCGCGCCAAGCACCATGGTCGTCGCGCGGGCGTAGCCGGTGCCCGAGGCGAACAAGGCGACGTGTGGCCAGCCATTTTGCCAGTTGACGAAGAAATAGGCGCAAGTCGAAATCACGCTGGCCAGCAGGCCGTACCAGGCGAACGCCTTGAAGATGACGGTGCGGTTGAGCAAGTGCGCCGAGCGTTTACGCGGCGGCTGGTGCATAACGCCGGGCTCGGCTTTTTCAGCGCCGAGGCCGAGAGCGGGCAACATGTCGGTGCCCAGATCGACGGTCAGGATCTGCATGACCGTCATCGGCAACGGAATCAAGCCACGTGACAGCAAGAACAAGACGCTGGGAATCGCCTCAGGGACGTTTGACGTCAAGATGTAGGTCAAGAACTTCTGCAGATTGGCGTACACCGTCCGGCCTTCTTCGATCGCCGCAACGATCGAGGCGAAGTTGTCGTCGGTCAAGATCATATCGGCAGCGTCTTTGGCGACATCGGTTCCGGTGACGCCCATGGCCACCCCGATGTCGGCCTTCTTCAGCGCAGGCGCATCGTTGACCCCGTCACCGGTGGAGGCGACGATTTCGCCGTTTTTCTGTAGCGTCGAGACGATCTTGTATTTCTGTTCTGGCGCGACACGGGCGAAAATGATCTCGCCGCGAAGGGCGGCTTGGAGTTCGGCTTCGCTCATCGCGTCGAGTTCGGTGCCGGTGACGACCCGGGCCTTGGCGCTGGTCAGGCCGATTTTCACTGCGATTGACTTGGCGGTGATGGTCGAGTCGCCGGTCACCATGATAATCTTGATGTTCGCCGCGTGACATTTTTTGACTGCCGTATAGATTTCCGGGCGCGGCGGGTCAGACATGATCGCCAGACCGACAAAAACGAGGTGGACTTCGGTATTGGTAATCGTCATGTCGGCGAGTTGCGCGGTCGGATCGGCGTTTTGCGGCAACAGCCGGTAAGCGATCGCGAGGCTCCGCAGGCCACTAGAAGCGTAGTCGCGGTTTGCCGCGTTGATCTGGTCGATATCGGCTGGCGTGATGGCGCGTACCTGCCCGTTGATCTGGATGCGGTCGCATTGTGGCAAGAGGTCAGACAGCGAGCCTTTGACGCAGGCGCTGATGGTGGTGTCGTCGTGTTGGTGAATCGTGCACATCCGCTTGCGTTCTGAATCAAAAGGGAACGCCTTGAGGCGCGGTGTGACTTTTTCGAGGTGCTCAAGGTTGATGCCACCTTTTTGCGCCATCACCACCAGGGCCGCTTCTGTCGGGGTGCCCAAGAGCTTGGGCTTGCCGGCATCGGGGTCGGGCTGAATCCGGGTGTCATTGTTGAGCGCCGCGACTTTCAGTAGGGTGTCAAGGTCTGGCGCGCTGGCCAGGGTGACCGGATGCTTATCGAGCTCGATGTGACCGTTGTTGACATAGCCTTGGCCGGTGACTGTGAACGTGTGCGCTGGCGTCCAGATATGGTTGACGGTCATCTGATTTTGCGTCAAGGTCCCGGTTTTATCCGAACAGATAACGGTGGTTTCGCCAAGTGTCTCTACTGAATTGAGGTCTTTGACCAAGGCGTGTTTCTTGGCCATCCGCTGCACCCCGTTGGCGAGCGATAAGGTCACGGTCGGCAACAGACCTTCGGGGATGAACGCGACGATCATGCCCAGCGCGAAGATGAAAGATTTCGCCAAGGGATAGTGGACGAAGAAAATCGCCGCGATGAAAAAGGCGATCCCGATGCCGATTGCAATCAACGAAATCTGCTTGGTGAGACGATCGAGTTCTTTTTGCAACGGGCTGAGGGCCTTGGTCTGCTGTTGCGTCAGCCGGGCGATTTTGCCGAACTCGGTGTTCATGCCGGTGGCGTAACAAACCGCAAGCGCGGTCCCGGCGCCGACGGTGGTGCCGGCGTAAACGAGGTTGGACTCGGCGAATTCGCCTTCGCCAGGCGAGAACGTGACGGTTTTGGATTCTGGCACCGATTCACCGGTCAAGGCGCTTTGGTCGACTTGAACGCTGGTGGCCTCAAGGAGCCGAGCGTCGACAGGCACCGCGTTGCCGGCCTGTAAGGCGAACACGTCGCCGGGGACCAAGTCGTCTGCGTTGAGCTGTTGGCGCTTGCCGTCGCGGTAGACTTGGGTGTATGTCGGCAGCATGGCCATCAAGGCATCCGTCGCTTTTTTGGCCTGATGTTCCTGCCAGAAGGAGAAGCAGCCGTTGATCACATTGACAAGCCAGATGGCGATGCCCAGTTCGACGGTGCCTGAGAAGATGGCGATAAAACCCGAGACCCATAACAAGATCGCCATCAAACTGACGAAGTTTTTAAAAAAGACGCGTACCTGTGATTCGCCTTTGGCCGTGGTGATGGTGTTAGGGCCATACTCGGTGCGGCGCGCGGCGGCTTCCGCCTGCGAAAGGCCAGTTTTGCGAGTTTGAAGTTGAGTGAGGACCTGTGCCGGAGTTGCTTGCGCGATTGACGCGCGCTGATCAGCGGTTAATTTCACAATATCACGATCCTTTCTATATCCTTCCTCCTTTAAGTGTAACGCTTTCAACTGACAAGAAACCATGTTTCTCCCAGTATTTAGGTGATTTCATGCATTAGACCAAGTAAATCTCCCTGAATGATTCTGTTCAGAATCGCGCAGGGAGATTTATAGGCGGGATGCTAACGTTTGCTGTGAATGAGATCGCGGAGTTCACCGATCAGGTCGTTGGGATGCCGGGTGGCTTCGGCGACGACTTTGATGTTCAAGAGATCCATTGCGGTGAGGTTGTGCGAAATCGAATTTTTACCATAAGAGCCCGTGCCTAAGGTCAGAGAAGGTGCGAGCTTGTTGAACAAGCCCCCGATGCCACCGAGGCTGGCCGGCGTGTTGACAAGGATCCGGCAGGCTGGCATCGCTTCACCGAAGGCCGCGGCAATCGCCTTGTCTTGGGTGTGAATCGCCGCGGTATGACCTAAGCCGCCGTATTCCAGCAGCGAACGGCATAGGGCAAAGGCGCTGGCGTGGTCGTTGGCGATGTATAGGGACAATACTGGACAGAGTTTTTCGCCGCTAAGCAAGAAGTTTGGGCCAATCCCGTCTTGTTTAGCAATTAGGAGCGTCGTATTTTTCGGTACCGAGATTCCGGCCAGCTTGGCGATGTGCATCGCGGATTGGCCGGCGATCGGCCCGGCGACGGTGTGACGCTTCGGATCGATGACCGTCTTTGCCAGTTTGGCAACGTCTTCGTCAGGCACGAAGTAGGCGCCGTGGCGTTCGAAGCGATCGCGAGCGGCTTGATAGATCGCGCGGTCGATTACGACGCTGTTTTCTGACGCGCAGATCATTGAGTGATCAAAAGACTTGCTGAGCATAATATCAGAAACCGCGGCTTCGACATCGGCAGAAGCTTCGATGTATGCGGGGGCGTTACCGGGACCAACCCCCAATGCCGGCTTGCCAGTAGAGTATGCGGCCTTGACCATGCCAGGTCCGCCAGTAGCAAGGACCAAGGCAACGTCTGGATGATTCATCAAGGCATTGGTCGCTTCGATACTTGGTTGGTGGATGTATTGAATTAAACCGGCCGGCGCACCGGCTGCTGTGGCCGCTTCGGCCAAGACCTTGCAGGTGGCCGCGCCGCATTGTTGGGCTTGAGGATGCAACCCAAAAATGATCGCGTTACGAGTCTTCAACGCCATCAGCGCCTTGAAAATCACGGTGGAAGTCGGATTGGTGACTGGGGTGACCCCAGCGATGATGCCTAAGGGCTCGGCGTATTCTTTCAGGCGCTTGACCGAGTCTTCGTGAATCAGGCCGACGGTGCGCTGGTCTTTCATCGATTGCCAGATGTATTGGCTGGCGTAGATATTTTTGATGGCTTTGTCTTCAGCTTTGCCGCGCCCGGTTTCTTTCCAGGCGAGAAAGGCCAGTCCCTTGGCGTGCTTCAATGCCGCGGCGACGACGGCTTCACACACCGCGTCGACCTGGGCTTGGTCAAATTGTTGATAAGCCTTGAAGGCAGTTTGGGCGGTGGCGGTCAATGCATTGATCGCGTTAGTGACTTCAGATTTGGGATGCATGACGGTGATTGATTGAGACATATGCTCAGCTCCTTGTTGAAATTTTAACGCTATCCTAAGCGCTTTTTACCGGCTTGTAAATAGCGTGAAAACGCGACGAAACAGGATATTTCGGTGTAATAGTGACCGTATCCTAGAGGTGATAGGGAAGTGGTGACGGCGTCTTTGTGATTTATGTCACGGATTGTGGTGACGCTTACCTATGACAGATGCTGATACAGAATTTTTTTTGTATCACAACAGTGTGAAGACCCCACGGCCGTTGCCGAAGCAATCGTGGTATAATGGAGCATAAAACTGAACTGGGAGGACGTGTCATGCAGACATTTTTCGCACATCTGTTGACGTGGTCGACAGTGGCCAACGTGATCGATGTGGTCGTCGTCTGGTATGCGTTGTATCGCCTCATCATGCTGATTCGCGGCACCAAAGCCGTGCAGCTGCTCAAAGGCGTGTTCGTGATTGCAATCATTAAGATCGTGTCATGGTACCTGCAACTCAAAACCGTCGGCTATATCACCGACATGGTCATCACGTGGTCGGTGCCCGCGTTGGTCATCATTTTTCAACCCGAGATCCGGCGGGGCCTTGAACATCTTGGCCGCGGGTCAGTGGTGCAATGGACGCGCCAAAATCAGCACGTCGCCGAACAACGGCTGGTTAATCAGCTCGATAAGGCGATTCAGTACATGAGCAAGCGGCGGATCGGGGCGTTGATCACGATTCAGCAAAACACTGGCTTGGAGGACTACATCGAAACCGGGATTCCGATCGATGCCGATGTTTCCGGGGAGCTGTTGATCAACATTTTCATCCCCAACACGCCACTGCACGACGGGGCGGTCATCATCCGTGACAATCGGATCGCGGTCGCGGCGGCCTATCTCCCATTGTCCGAATCCAGTGCCATTCCCAAGGAGTTGGGCACACGCCACCGCGCGGCGGTTGGCATCAGCGAAGTTACTGACGCGTTGACCATCGTCATTTCCGAGGAAACCGGTGGCGTCACCGTGACCAACAACAACCATCTCATTCGCGATCTATCTCGCGATGACTACCTGAAGCTGTTGACAGCGCAATTAGTCCCGGCTGATGAAGCGCGGCCGCAGAATCCGGTGGTGGCTTGGCTCACTCGCCTGCTGAATAAGAAGGGGGCGAAGTGATGAAATTCAATGATTTTTGGGAAAGCAAGTGGGCCTACCGGGCGCTTGCCTTACTGTTGGCGATCGGGTTGTTTGCCTATGTCAACGTGGAAAACATCAACAACACCCGCCAAGATGCCAAAACCGACAACGCGATCACGGCCACGACCAAGCGAACGATGAAGGTCCCGCTACAACTCAATGTCGATTCAGATAAATATTTTGTCACCGGCTATCCCGAGAAGGTCGATGTCACGATTGAAGGCGCAGCCAGTCTAGTCACCGTGACGGCCAACACCCAAAACTTCCGTGTGATTGCTGACCTTGATCAATTAGGGGTGGGCAAACATGTGGTCAAGCTGGGTCAAAGCGGGCTGAACAAAGAGCTGACCTACAAGATCAAACCGGCGACCGTGACCGTCAACATGCAGCGGCGGAAGACGCGCCGGCTACCGATTCAGGTCAAGTATAATCAAGACAGTCTCGCGCCAGGCTATTCGGTCGGTACCGAAAAACTGAACAGTGAAACCGCCGAGATCACCGGTGCCAGAGGCGAGGTTAACCGGGTCTATCAGGTGGTGGCGAATGTTGTCTTAAAAAACAACACGAAATCTGACGTTAGCCAAGAAGTCATCTTGCAAGCACTCGACGAAGATGGTAATACTGTTAACGTTGTGGTTTCTCCGGAAACGGCGCATGTCACCTTGCCAATCAGCATTCCTAGCAAGCAGGTGACCGTCAAGCTGAGTCCAACTGGCACGGCTCCGAGTGGCAAAACGGTCAGTGTCTCCACAAACACGGATACCGTGCGCATCTATGGCACGCAGGCGGCACTTGATGCGGTTACCACGCTTGATGTGCCGGTGAATATCAGTGATATCGATAAGGATCAGACCCAGACGTTGGCGCTGACCAAGCTTTTCCCGAAGCTGACTAGCGTGGATCCAACCACGATCAAGGTTGATTATAAGGTCACGTCTGATGCGTCTAGTACCAGTAGCGACGCGTCTGCAAGCAGTGCGAGTGACGCCAGCAGTGCGAGTGACGCTAGTAGCGCAAGTAGCAGTGCTACTAGTGCGACATCGAGTAGCAGTCGCGCAACCAGCAGTGATAACGACTAAAAGGAAATGAGGAATTTAACGATGACGAAGTATTTTGGTACCGATGGTGTTCGTGGAATCGCCAACCAAGAGTTGAGCCCTGAACTCGCTTTTCGCTTGGGGCGTTGTGGTGGATATGTGTTGACTCAGCACAATCAAGACGCCAGCAAGAAACCCAAGGTGTTGGTCGCACGCGATACCCGGGCCAGTGGTGAGATGTTGGCCTCCGCTTTGACCGCCGGCTTATTGTCTGTCGGCATCGAGGTTTTGAGTCTTGGGGTGATCACGACCCCGGCGGTCGCTTACCTGATTCGGGTGCAAAGCGCTAGCGCCGGCATCCAGATCTCGGCATCGCACAACCCGGCAGAAGATAATGGCATCAAGTTCTTTGGCCCAGATGGGTTCAAGCTGTCTGACGAAACCGAAGAAGAGATCGAAGCTTTGCTTGATGCTCCGGAAGACACCCTGCCGCGCCCTGCTGCCGAAGGCCTCGGCAGCGTTACCGATTATCCAGAAGGCGCGTTGAAATACACCCAGTTTCTTGAGCAGACGTTATCTGAGGATCTGACGGGCATCCATGTTTGCCTCGATGCCGCTAACGGCGCCACCAGCGGTTTGGTTTCGCGGTTATTTGCCGATCTGGATACCCAGTTTGAGACGATGGCGACCAAACCAGATGGCATCAATATCAACAAAGAAGTGGGGTCGACGCATCCAGAGGCGCTGGCGAAGTATGTCGTGGCGCAAGGCGCACAAGTCGGCTTGGCGTTTGACGGCGATGGCGACCGGTGTATCGCCGTCGATGAGAATGGTGAGATCGTCGATGGCGACAAGATCATGTTCGTGCTCGGCAACTACATGAAGAGTCAGGGGCGTTTGAAGCAAGACACCGTTGTGACGACGGTTATGTCCAACCTGGGAATGTATAAGGCCCTCGAGGCTAACGGCATGCGTTCTGTGCAGACCGCTGTCGGGGATCGCCACGTCTCAGAAGAGATGCGCGCGCATAACTACAACATCGGTGGTGAACAAAGCGGCCATGTCATCTTGTCCGATTACCACAATACCGGTGATGGCATGTTGACCGGGATTCAATTGTTGCACGTGATGAAAAAAACCGGCAAGCCGTTGTCTGAATTGGCGGCTCCGGTCAAGACTTATCCGCAGAAGCTGGTCAACGTCAAGGTTCAAGACAAGAACAACTGGGAACAATATCCGGCGATCAAGGAAGCCATCGCCACAGTTGAAGCTAAGATGGCTGGCGACGGTCGGGTCTTGGTACGCCCCAGTGGGACAGAAGCCTTGTTGCGGGTGATGGCGGAAGCGAAGACCCAGACGCTGGTTGACGAATACGTCGGCGACATCGTGGCGGTGGTTGAGCAGGTCATGGGCGAATAGACGCACCAGAGGAATCGGCTGAGGCCGATTTTTTTTGCGCTCGATTTGTCCGGTTCAGGATCAGGTGAGATTGTGGTATGCTGGTAGCTTGAAAGGATGGGGGAAAATGATCAAAGTGATTCGCCAAAACAAATGGCTCTTGTTAGCGTTGCTTGTGGTCTTGGGTTTGTTCATTAGCTCAAGTATGACCTATCAAGAGCAGACCAGTATCCCTTGGTTACAGCGGTATCTGTCGAGTCAACCGGGATTGAGGCTGGTTAGCAAGATCCATTTTCAGTATGCCGGCGGGACGGTCAGCGTGGCGACGAATGGTTATTATGCGGTTGTGGAGTTTTTGATCCGCAAAGCGGCGCATGTCTCGACTTATTTCCTCATCGGGGTATTCGGGTATCTGGGGTTGCGGGCCTATGTCAAGCCAACATGGTTGCGCGGCTTGTTGACGATCTTGTCGACCTGCGGCCTGGCGGCGCTAGACGAGTTTCACCAGATGCTGACTGGGGATCGCCAGCCAACGTTCGACGATGTGGCGCTGGATACGGTGGCTGCGGTGATTGGCGTTCTCCTGGTGTTGGTGATTTCGGGACTTTGGCACAGAAAATCCCGGCGCGGCGTTGTTCACCGGTGATTTTTTTGGTACACTGGTAACGTTTATGAATGTGTTCAGCAGTCGCTGGGTCGCATTCACGAGTGCATATTAATTCAGAAAAGAGGGTTTAAATTATGTCAGGACATTCCAAATGGCATAACATTCAGGGACGTAAGAACGCCCAAGATGCTAAGCGCGGAAAAATTTTCCAAAAGATCTCCCGTGAACTTTTCATGGCAGCTAAGCA
>CAKQZO010000066.1 GCA_934293835.1 uncultured Lacticaseibacillus sp.
GCGGGGTTGGCCGGGTTGATTCAAGGCCAAGATGTGATCGTTGTGGGTCCCGGTCTGGGCATTGATTCGCAGGCAAAGACGGTGTTGCGTGCCGTCTTTGCGGCTGTCCGACCGCAGCAGGTGATGATCATCGATGGCTCTGCGATCACGTTGGTGGCGCAGCTGGGCTTAACCCCACCTGCGGCGAAGTTGGTGTGGACCCCGCATCAGATGGAATGGCAGCGGTTGTCGGGAATCGCGGTCCAGGCCCAGACCCCCGAAGCGAACCTTGCCGCTGCCAAGAAACTACCAGGAGTGGTGGTGGTCAAGTCCCACCGGACGCAAGTGTTTGCAGACGATGCCACGTATCTGAATTCTGCTGGAAGTGCGGCGATGGCCACCGGGGGCTCGGGCGACACCTTGACGGGAATCTTGGCAGCCTTCATCGCGCAGTTTGGAGATACGAGTCCTGTGATCGCAGCGGGCGTCTACTGTCACAGTGCGGTAGCAGATGAGCTGGCACAAACCCAATATGTCGCGCTTCCGAGTCAGGTGATTGCGGCCTTGCCGGCATATATGGCGCGCATCGTCAAGAAATAATTGATTCAAAAAGCCGAACGATGACAGAATGATGAGAGTAAATGATGTGGTTATGGTAGAATGGCTGTATTATACGAAAAGGTAGGACTACAGGATGCAAGTTATCGTTACCGTAATTGGAACCGACAAGGTCGGGATTATCGCGCAAGTCACCACCAAACTCGCGACGCTAGATGTGAACATCCTTGATGTGTCACAGACAATCATGCAAGGCGCCTTCACGATGATGCTACTGGCGAAGTTACCCGCTACCGCTGATTTTGGAACATTCAAGACGGACCTGCAGACGCTTGGTAATGAGATCGGCGTCGACATCAAGGTGGCGCGGCAAGAGATTTTCGACGCGATGCACAAGCTGTAAAACGAGGAGAGTATATGGAAACCAGTCAGATCAAAGAAACGATTCAGATGATCGCGGAGGAGAATCTTGATATCCGTACCGTGACGATGGGTATCTCGCTACTGGATTGCATCACGGGAGATACCAAGACGACCGCGCAGAAAGTGTACGATAAGATCGTCGCCAAGGCCAAGAATCTGGTGCCTGTGGCTAATGCGATCTCCAGCGAATTCGGAATTCCGATCGTGAACAAGCGCATCAGTGTGACCCCGGTGGCAATGCTGGCCGGTGCCGACCCGCAACCGGACTTCTTGCCTCTAGCCAAGGCGCTAGACGATGCGGCCAAGGCGGTGAATGTCGATTTGATTGGTGGTTTCTCCGCGACGGTACAAAATGGCTGTACCCCAGCTGATCTGGCGCTGATCGAGCAGATTCCCGCAGCGCTGGCGGCGACTGATCGCGTCTGCTCGAGCGTCAACATCGGGGCGAGTCGCTCCGGGCTGAACATGGATGCCGTGAAGCTGATGGGCGAATGCGTCAAGGCCATCGCGGCGATCGATCCGAAGCTGGCGATGAAGCTCGTCGTTTTCTGCAACGCGGTGGAGGACAATCCGTTCATGGCCGGGGCTTTCTGGGGTGTTTCCGAAGGTGATGTGGCCATCAACACAGGAGTCTCAGGGCCCGGCGTGGTTCAGCGGGCGATTGCCAATCAGCCAGAGGCCAGCTTCGAGGTCATCTGTGAGACGATCAAGAAAACGGCCTTCAAGGTGTCGCGGATGGGACAATTCGTCGGCAAGGTTGCCGCGGAGCGCCTCGGCGTGCCGTTCAACATTGTCGACTTGTCGCTCGCACCGACACCGGCGCAAGGGGATTCCGTCGCGGAAATCCTCGAGACGCTGGGATTGAGTCATGTGGGCACTCCGGGCACGACAGCGGCATTGGCCTTGTTGAATGACGCGGTCAAAAAAGGTGGCGTGATGGCCGCAGAGCGTGTCGGCGGTTTGTCTGGGGCCTTCATTCCCGTCTCCGAAGACGCCAATATGATCAAGGCGGCAGAGGCCGGACACATCACGCTCGAAAAGCTTGAGGCGATGACGGCGGTGTGCTCGGTCGGTCTGGACATGATCGCCGTGCCTGGTGATACGCCGGCGACGACGATTGCCGGGATGATCGCAGACGAAGCGGCAATCGGGATGATCAACAACAAGACGACGGCCGTGCGGGTGATCCCGGTGCCGAACAAGGGTGTGGGCGAGGCCATCGAGTTTGGCGGGTTGTTCGGCTCCGCGCCAATCATGGCAGTCAATACCGGCGATGCGTCGGTGTTCGTTAATCGCGGTGGACATATTCCGGCACCGATCCACAGTTTCAAGAATTAATCGCAAGCACCGTGGGCGCACTTAGTTGCTCACGGTGCTTTTTTGGTGGGGTTTGGCGAATCTATGTGCAGGAGGTGAGGGGGGATGTTTATTGCCATGAACGCGCAAGCCGAGCTGGTGCAGTTGCACTCGCATGAGCAAGCGCAACGATTGTACGCGGATAAGTTCTTCTGTCCTGCTTGTCGCCGGCCAGTGCGCATCAAGAATGGTGCGGTGATTCCGGCTCACTTCGCACACATCGGGCCGGCGTGTGCGGCAGCCAGCGAACCCGAGAGTGCCGATCATCTCGCGGGTAAGCTGTGGCTGGCGGCGTTAGGAGAACGGTTGGGCTACACGGTGGCACTTGAGGTGTATTATCCGCTGATCAAGCAGCGTGCTGATGTGGTGTGGGTGCGTTCAGAGACGACAATAGTAATCGAGTTTCAATGCAGTCCCTTGAACGCGGATCGCCTCAAGACCCGCACCGATGGCTATCGGCGGCTGGGGTTACGGTGCGTGTGGGTGCTGGGACCGCGGTATCAAAGCCGACGTCCTGGGAAAATGCAGGCGCGCTTCTTGCAGTCGCAACAGGCACATGATTATTATCTGTGGTTCAGCGATGGTCGCCGCTATCTCGAGCGGTGGCAGTGGCAGCCCGATGAATATCGAATCACCCGGTATACGGGTGGTAGTGTGCAACTGCGATCAAGCCAGCTGCAACGTTCACGTTATCACGCCGCGCAGCTAATCAGCAACCAGTTGCGTCATCGCGACCGCCGGGTTTTGGGGCTGCAGGCCCAGGCGTATCAGCACAATCGACACCTCGCCGGCGTGCCTTGGCTTGTGCACGAGGCGTTGACCGAGCTGCCTGGGCTGGCTTTGCCTGAGTGGCAGTTGCGGACGCGGTGGTTGTTGAAATTTGAAGGCGCTGATGTCGATTACCGAAGAGAGGACGCCTTTTGGCAGGCGCAGGTGGTAGCGGGGTTGACCCCGCTGGTCGATGCGGAGGCCTTAATGCAGGTGGTTGCCGATCATTGGCGCCGGCAGTTACTGGCTACCGGGCATCTGGCCGCAACCCCGACCGGTTGGCGCTGGCTGCGGCCAGTCGTGTGGTACCCAGATATTGAGCATAAGCTAGCGGCTATTGCCGGCGAATGACCGCACAAAAACAACGAACGACCTCACATCGCGATTTGATGTGAGGTCGTTCGTTGTTCTATAAGACATGCAGGCGTTGGGGGTTCGAGGGTAAGGTGGCAAGCTTGGCGCAAACCGCCTTAAGGCGCGGATAGTTCGCAACCCGTCCCAAACGCCAGCCAGCGTTGACATTCGTTTGAGGATTGAAAATAACCACGTCGGGCGCGTCTTCGACGCCCAATTCTTGCGCCAAGGTGAAGTCTTCGTTGAAACAGTCAGTGGGGGTGAGGCGCTGGCGATCAGCGGCAAAAGATGTCGAGTTCAAGCCCGCGCCGCGAATGCAGGCCGCGGCAAAGGCCTCATCGTAGGTGAAATCACCGTCAAGAAACATTTCTTGTTCTGCGAGTAGAAGCGCGCGGGCTTTTTGATTACCTTGAAACTGGGCGGCCTTGAAATCCAAGGCGACCTGAGTGGCAGCGTCAAATAGTTGATTGCGTAGGGCCAAATCAGTCGTATCGAGTTGTAATGCTTGCATGAGGTTGTCGATAACGCGGAAGTTCAGAAGCATCACAAAATGCAAGTCGATGTGGGTATGGGTTTCTTCAGCGAGTCGAATCACTGCCGCCTCAGATTCACGGCAGTCGGTTCCGAGTGGGTCGACAAAAAGAAAAACTTCTAACACGGCTTGTCCTCCAATATTGGTTACCTCTACTTTACCAGATTATTGGCAGAACACAATTATTTTGCTTGAGCGTGAACCTGCGCGCGGTGGACCTTGTTTTGTGGTGCGGAAAACGTGAGCTGCAACTGCGCTTCGAGCTGCGCCCAAAAGGCTTGCGCAGTTTGGAAATCGTGGTACTCAAGCTCGACTTCCCAGTCCTCGAAGCCGTCCGGGTAGCATGTGTGATCGAGTGTCAAAAGGCCGACGTCAAGCTTACTGAGGCGCCGCGTCGTGGTGGCTTCGGCGAAGGGAACCAGCGCCGACCAGGCAACGCCGAGGCGCTTAACTTCCGCCTGGACTTGGCCACTGGCGACCAAGGTGTTGCCACTGATCGCGTCGGTGTACTCCAGCAGTCGCCGCTTTGGGCCTGCGGGTACCTTCAAGGTCTGCTCAGCATGCGTGGCGAACTGCCTGGTGCGCAAGCCACAGCCGCGCTGTTGTAACGCTGAGTCTGCGGTGTCAAAGTAGCGATTGGTTTGGCTGAAGGCCGTCTCGAAGGGATAGTGCCTTTGTAGCCGGCTTGCTTGAGCTTGCGGGAGGAGCGCCTTAAATTCTTGTTCTGCTTCGATGGTCATGAGCTTGCCTTTCTGTTGGGTGAGAGCCGCTTTTCAGGTTGATTATATGGTAAACTAATGAGAGATTAAAGCAAAAGATTCGGAGGCGCGGCGATGCAACGAGATTGGGATAGTTTTTTGATGCCGTATCAACAGGCGGTCAGTGAGTTAAAAATTAAATTCCGCGGGATGCGCAAACAATTCCAGCAGGCCAACGAACATACGCCGATCGAATTCGTGACCGGGCGCGTCAAGCCGGTGGATTCAATCGTCGAAAAGCAGTCGCGGAGGTTTATTTCGGATGATTTGCTCGAACAAGACATGCAAGATATCGCCGGGTTGCGCATCATGTGCCAGTTTGTCGAAGACATCTATCAAGTCGTGGATCTGCTACACAAGCGCACGGATATGAAGATCGTGGAAGAGCGCGATTACGTCACGAACGTCAAGCCATCTGGTTACCGCTCGTATCATGTGGTGATCGAGTATCCCGTGCAACTGGTGCATGGCGAGAAGAAATTATTGGCCGAGGTGCAGATTCGGACGATGTCGATGAACTTCTGGGCGACGATCGAACATTCACTCAACTACAAGTATCAAGGGGAGTTCCCGGATGAGCTTAAGGCCAGGTTGAAGCGTGCGGCCGAGGCCAGTTTCATGCTGGATGAAGAGATGTCCGAGATTCGCGAAGAAATCCAAGAAGCACAGCAGCTGTTCTCTTATGGCAAAGGGCAAAAGGTGCCGATGCCAAGAGAGCGAGAGAAGAAGGATGACAAGCATGAAGATCGCCATCATTAACAATTCTAACGGGCAATCGAAGGTCGCAGCAGGCCTGTTGACCGAAAAATTGACCGCGGCAGGGTTTACCATGGATACGCGCACGCCTGATGTCGTGATCACGGTCGGTGGTGATGGCACGTTGCTCGGCGCGTTTCACCGCTATGCCGAACAGCTCGATCACGTGCGCTTCATCGGGGTGCACACGGGGCATCTTGGGTTTTATACCGATTGGCGTGACTATGAGATCGACGAGTTGGTGCAGGCGTTGCAAAAAGATTCGGGACAAAGTGTCTCCTATCCGTTGTTAGACGTCTTGGCCGATTACGAAGATGGGACGACCTCGCACTATTTGGCACTGAATGAGGCGACGCTCAAGCGCTTGTCCGGGACGATGCGGTGCGATGTCTACATCAAGGAGAATTTCTTTGAAAGCTTCCGTGGCGATGGGTTGTGCGTGTCGACGCCGACGGGTTCGACGGCGTATTCGAAGTCTAACGGTGGCGCAGTCATCCACCCGCGGCTTGATGCGATGCAGGTGACGGAAATCGCCTCAATCAACAACCGGGTCTTTCGGACGCTGGCCGCCCCAATGATCTTGGCCCCAGATGAGTGGGTGATTCTACGCCCTGAACCGTTCCAAGATTATTTGATGGGGATCGATCAGTTCAGCATCACCCCCCAGTTGGTAACATCGATTCGTTTCCGGATCGCCGATGAGCGGATTCATTTTGCCCGCTATCGGCATATGCATTTCTGGGACCGAGTGGAAGACGCCTTCATCGGGGCGAAAAAGTGAGGCTGGCTTGGACGTACCCAGATCAGACGCCGGCGAAGCTGTATGCGTTCTTGCGGAGTCTAGGCTTGGCGCGGGCCCAAATCAAGCGCGTGAAATTTCACGGCGGCGCGATTTTCGTGAACGACCAACCGGAGCACACGAATTTTGTCTTGCACGCTGGCGATCGCGTGGTCGTCGAGTTGGCGCCTGATGTCGAGTCCGACAACGTCATTCCGTATCCGGCACCGATTACGATTGTGTATGAAGACGCACATTACCTGGTGGTGAATAAGCCGGCAGGCGCGCCGTCGATTCCAGATGTCGCCAAGAGTCCGGACACGATGGCCAACCGCGTCAAGGCCTATCTACAGGCGACCGGCGCGCCCAGCGCCGCGATTCATGTGGTGACGCGGCTCGATCGGGATACGAGCGGGTTGATGCTGTTTGCCAAGCACAGCCTTGCACACAGCCTGATCGATGCGCAGCTACACACGGCGCGCATGGTGAAACGGTATGTGGCCTTGATCGCGGCCGGCCGCCCACTGCCGCCGCATGGCTGGCTGGTGTTAAGGCTGGGGCGGACGACGGATTTTTATATGCATCGCGGGGTCGTGCCTGATGGGAAGGTATCGGTGACCGAATATCAGATTCAGCGGCGTGTCGGGGCGATGCTGCAAGTGCTGGTGACACTGCACACAGGACGCACCCATCAGATCCGGGCGCATTTTGCGGCGATCGGGCATCCGTTGTTTGGCGATGAGCTCTACGGCGGCGAGCTCAAGGGGCTACAGCGCCAGGCGCTGCACTGTGCAGAGCTGACGTTCTGGCATCCGTTCTTGCAGCGGCAGATTCACCTCACCGCGTCGCTACCGCCAGACATCGAGGCGTTGATTGCTACACAAAGCTAAACCGTATTGGCGTCTGTAGACGCATAACGAATACCCTTGCCAGGGCATCTTTTGAGATACCTAGGGCAAGGGTATTCGTTTGGTTATTGATTCAGTAACAGTTGGCTTGCCGGAATCGCGAAGGTTGCCACCGTCTGTTGCTGATGGTGACCGGTGGCAACAACATAGTCGAAGCGAACCGTTGCGCCTGCAGGAAGCACATGGCTGCCTTGCACGTCGCGGTACTGCGTGGCAAATGTGGATTGGAAGCGGGCCGTGGTCGTAGCGGCGGTGCTGACCGTCAAGGGACTACCGCCTACGCCTAATTCGAGATCACCGATGGCGCGGCCGTCAAGATAGACTTTGGCAGTCGAGACCCAGGCGGCTGCTTTAAGGTAGTGAGCTAGCGTGGGATCGATCGCCTGGAAGCTGGTTTGATAATCCAAGACGAAGGCATCGCGGGCGGTTTGCACGCGAGTCAAGGCGACCGTGATTGCGTCGTGGTCGATGCTGACGGTTTTGCTGGCGTGAAGGGGCCTGGTCTGGAGGCGGTAGTCTGCCGTCTTGAGGCCGGCAAAGTGCAGAGCGGTGCTGGTTCCATTCACCCGGTCGAGTGTCAGATCGAAATGGGAGAGCTTGGCACTGGCAGTGGTCGGCGGATAAAAGGCGAGTACTTGGCGATAATGGCCGATGCTGACTTTGCCGGCGGTACTTGCAGAAACATCATATACCTTGGCCATGCCAGGCGCTTGGACGCGGACATCGGGTTCCTTCAAGGCGTCGGGGTTGAGGCCTTGGCCTTGATAGTCGACGAGTACGGCGATCACGCCGGCGGTGGCGAGGGTGCCGATCGGTTGGACCTTGATGCCATGGGTGGTTTGTGCGGGGATGTGGAGGGCATGATACTGCTCGACGTTATCTAGGTTGCCCAACACGCGATTGAGCGTCGGGTCGAGATGTTCATTGGCCGCCAGCGGCTGATCGAGAAGCTGTTGATATGCCGGGATGAGTCCTCCTGCTTGAAGCGTCACCGGCGCGACTAGTCCGGCTGTTGCAAGCACGATCGCGGCAGCCAAGAGCCCTCGGCGCACGCGTCGCTGATGGCGGCGAGGCCGGGCCTGGCTGACACCGGTGGCGATTGCGGCATTGACTAAGTTTTCTGGGACTGGAATGTGATCAAACCCCGTATTCATGATGGACAGCTCCTTCCTTGCGTAGGCGTGCTAGGCCGCGGTTCAAGCGGCTCTTTACCGTTCCTAGTGGT